>JAFZWN010000089.1 GCA_017617295.1 Clostridiales bacterium
CTGTCGTGGCATGTTCTTGCGATAACGTCGAGCTGCTGTTCCTTTGTAAGGTCAATGAACTTAACAGCGTATCCGGATACACGGATAGTGAAATTAGCGTACTCTTCCTTCTCGGGATGCTCCATGGCGTCGATCAGCTTCTCTGTGCCGAAGACGTTAACGTTCAGGTGGTGGGCACCCTGGATGAAGTAACCGTCCATAACGCTTACGAGGTTATTGACCTGCTCCTCTTCCGTGTGTCCGATTGCACCCGGGTTGATCGTCTGGGTGTTGGAGATACCGTCAAGAGCCCAAACGTAAGGTATCTTGGCAACGGAGTTAAGGGAAGCAACAAGTCCGTTCTGCTCTGCACCGTATGCAGGGTTTGCTCCGGGAGAGAGAGGCTCGCCGGCCTTTCTGCCGTTAGGTGTGGAACCCGTCTTCTTACCGTAAACTACGTTGGATGTGATAGTAAGGATGGAAGTTGTAGGCTCAGCATTCCTGTATGTGTGGTGCTTCTTAACCTTCTTGATGAATGTGTCAAGGAGCCATACACCGATCTCGTCAGCACGGTCGTCATCGTTACCGTATCTGGGGAAGTCACCCTCTGTCTCGTAATCTACTACGATGCCGTTCTCGTCACGGATCGTTCTGACCTTAGCGTACTTGATAGCGGAAAGGGAGTCGATAACGTGTGAGAATCCTGCGATACCTGTAGCGAATGTACGGCGTACGTCTGTGTCGATGAGAGCAAGCTCTGCAGCTTCATAGTAGTACTTGTCGTGCATATAGTGGATGAGGTTGAGGCAGTTTACATAGAGGTCTACGAGCCAGTCGAGCATTACGTCATACTTCTTCATGACCTCATCATAATCAAGGTACTCGGAAGTGATGGGAGCGTATGCGGGAGCGACCTGAACCTTCTCAAGCTCATCAACACCGCCGTTGATAGCATAAAGGAGGCACTTTGCAAGGTTGGCACGTGCACCGAAGAACTGCATCTCCTTACCTGTCTGTGTAGCGGATACGCAGCAGCAGATGGAGTAGTCATCGCCCCATACAGGTCTCATGATGTCATCGTTCTCGTACTGTACGGAAGATGTAACGATAGAGATATGAGCAGCATACTTCCTGAAGTTCGTGGGAAGTCTCTTACTGTACAGTACTGTGAGGTTGGGCTCGGGTGCGGGACCCATGTTCTCAAGAGTATGAAGGAAACGGTAGTCGTTCTTTGTAACCATGGAACGTCCGTCGGATCCGAGACCGCCGACTTCGAGAGTAGCCCATACAGGGTCACCGGAGAACAGCTCGTTATAGGAAGGGATACGTGCGAACTTTACCATACGGAGCTTCATAACGAAATGGTCGATCAGCTCCTGAGCTTCCTTCTCTGTGATAGTTCCGGCCTTAAGGTCTCTCTCGATGTAGATATCAAGGAATGTGGATACACGGCCTACGGACATTGCGGCACCGTTCTGTGTCTTGATAGCTGCAAGGTATCCGAAGTACAGCCACTGAACTGCTTCCTTGGCGTTCTGGGCGGGAGCGGAGATATCATAACCGTAAGAAGCGGCCATTACCTTCATCTGCTTGAGAGCCTTGATCTGCATTGCAAGCTCTTCTCTCTGACGGATGATCTCGTCGAGCATCGTGCCGTCACCGCAGTTTGCAAGGTCTTCCTGCTTCTTCTCGATAAGGAAATCAATACCATAAAGAGCAACTCTTCTGTAGTCACCTACGATACGTCCGCGGCCGTATGTGTCGGGAAGTCCCGTAAGGATGTGGGAGTGACGTGCTGCCTTGATCTCGGGTGTGTAAACGGAGAAAACAGCATCAGAGTGTGTTGTGTGGTAATCAGTAAAGATCTTGTGAAGTTCCTTGCTGGGTGTATAGCCGTATGTCTCGCAGGACTGCTCGGCCATCCTGATACCGCCGAAAGGCATGAAAGCTCTCTTGAGGGGCTTATCGGTCTGAAGACCTACGATCTTCTCAAGAGTCTTGTCCTCCTCGTAGAGGTAACCGGGCTCGTGGGAAGTGATAGTGGATACGATGTCTGTATCCATGTCAAGGATACCGCCCTTGGCTCTTGCTTCCTTGAAGAGTTCCTGGAGTCTGCCCCAAAGCTTGTCCGTAGCCTCTGTCGTTCCCTCAAGGAAGGACTCGTTCCCCTCGTATTCTGTGTAGTTCTTCTGGATGAAGTCGCGTACGTTTACTTCTTCTTTCCAGAGACGTCCGCCAAATCCGGACCACTGCTCATAATCTTTCATAGCATTTATTTCCTTTCTGATTTTATAAGACTTTTGTGTACTGATAATATAGCAAAATGAAAATCGTTTTACAAGCCTAATTTTGAATCATTCTAAAAAAGACAGCAAAAAACATTCTATTTTCTTCACGGTTTCGGAAGTAAAGATTTTGTCACCCTGCGGGAGGTGCTCCGGGAGGTGTTTCCTCCTCTGTCGGAGCCGTATGGATCGGGCACGGATTGCTCAGCGACGGGGCAAGATACGAACCTGCAACAAAGTAGTCAGTCGTGACCGTACCGGCCGCCTGGCAGTATTCTGTCGCATAATATCCGGAAGAACATACCGGCATCTGGATAACACTCTCGGGCCTTGCAAATCCGACCGTCTCGCATGAACCGTGGATCCTGCTCATGACATAGTACCAGATCCTGATGGCATTGCTCCTGTCTCCGGAAGGGATAGTCGTCTGACGGAGCCTGTTATCGTAGCCGTACCAGACGGCAGCGCAGTAATACGGAGTATATCCGCAGAACCACTTATCAAGGTTATCGTCGGTGGTTCCCGTCTTTCCTGCCGTTGCTATATATTCGCCTGCGTCATTTGTGATTATGGAGGCATGCCCCGATGCGGTACCTCCGGTGATGACTCCCTGGAGCATATCGCTTATGAGGAAAGCCGTCTCAGGAGAGAATACCCTGTATGTCTCTGGATCTGATGTGAGGACCGTATTGCCGTCACTGTCCACCACATCGGAATAAGCATAAGGATGTGTGTAGACTCCGCCCGATGCAAGAGTATTATATGCTCCGCACATCTCAAGAGGCGTGACGCCCGTCGTAAAGGCACCGATGGCCTGGGCAGGATAAGCGCCTTCGTCCATCCTGTCGATACCTTCTCTTGCCAGATACCACAGAGCCGTCTCTCCACCCACTTCGTTCCATACCATGACCGCGATAGTATTCTTTGACTGGGCGATCGCTTCCCTTATGGTCATGGCGCCCGCATATGATCTGTCCGCATTAAGAGGCCATACCCTGTCGGGATTAGTAGGATCGAAATGGCTCTCCGCATCGGTGAAATGAGTAGCCGGAGCGATAAGCTGCAGCTCCAGTGCAGGGGCATAATCAAGTATAGGTTTTATCGAAGATCCCGGGGATCTGTAAGCGGACACCGCCCTGTTAAGACCGAGGTTAACGGTCTTTCTTCCGTATCCTCCCTGCATCGCGACAATGGCTCCCGTCCTGACATCCATAACGACCATTCCGGCCTGAGGCTTCTCCGGCAGGTTGACCAGTGCCGACGGATCGGTCTGGAAAAGATCCCTGTTCATAAAAGCTTCATCGAGGACAGCCTGGATATCGGGATCCAGAGTAGTATGTATATGGTATCCGCGGTTATATACGATAGTAGCCGCCAGAGAAGGAGAGATATTACGCGATTCGGCGAGATCTCCGATGACCTCCTGGATGGCATACTCCGCAAAATATGAATTGATATCGTTCGAGGATCTTGCTTCTCGGGTCCTGAAGACAAGCTCGGTATTAAGAGCATTATTGTATTCTTCTTCGGTTATATGTCCAAGCTCATACATCTTGGACAGAACGATCCTCATCCTTCGGAGGGCGTTCCTTCTTCCGGATTCCCTCATGGGATTATAGTATGAAGGGCTCTTGGGAAGTCCCGCCAGGAATGCGCATTCCGCGAGGTTCAGCTGGGACGCGTCCTTACCGAAATAGTTCTGCGCGGCAGCCTGGATGCCTATATAATTATTACCCATGGGAGCCAGGTTGATATAGAGCTCCATGATCTCATCCTTGGAAAGGCTCTGCTCAAGGCTCATGGCGGAGAACCACTCCTGTACCTTACGCGATGTGGAATGCTGATCCTGACCGGATATGAGCTTTACGGTCTGCTGCGTAATAGTGGAACCGCCGTATGTGGCCGTACCGCCGTTGGCCAGTGCGGAAAGAACGGCACTTCCGATCCTTCTTACATCGATACCCTGATGCGAATAGAATCGCTCATCCTCGATGCTTATTATTGCCTCATCGATATATGTGTTCTTTACGTCACTGAAAGGAATATAGATCCTGTCTACATTATCGCTTCCCGTGAGCTTGGCGATCTCGTTGCCCTGAGAGTCGTATACGAATGACGTCTGTACCTCCTCAGTCTGTGTGAGGTCAGCTATCGTGAGAGGCTGAGTCGTCGAGACATATCCAAGGAGCATTCCGGCTCCGAATCCCCCGACGGCAAAGATGGCACAAAGGACCAGCACAAGAGCAAGCTTAAGGATATCGGATATAAAAGATACGACCTCATGAAAGAGGCTCCTGTTAAAACCGGATCTTGTGGGTTTGCCTTTGAGAGTCCGGCGCAGTTCATCCGCCAGAGCGGAATCCTCGGGATAGACCGGGGCGGAATTACGGCGGGGTTCGTTCGTGCCTTTCATTCGTATCTCCTTTTCCTTTATCAGTGTATTTTACCACTAATGCCCGATAAATGTTACAATTGGCTTATGGAAAGCTCCGACGTAAGACCAACAGTAACTGCGACCGCTCTGGATAACGAAGCCAGAGGGATCGCCGTTTTGCCCTCGGGCAAAAAAGTCTTCGTCCCGGAACTGCTGCCTGGCGAGACTGCCGTGATAGAAATAATAAAAGAAGATAAGAAGTATTCTGTGGGAATTTTAAAAGAACTTCTTGTAAGATCCCCCGACAGGGTCCTCGATCCCGGCAAGATCCGCCCGGGTTGCAATCTCTCGCATCTGTCCTACCCTTCTCAGCTCAAATATAAAGAAGACAAGGTCTTCTCATGCCTGGAACGGATAGGCAGGGTCCCTCCCGGCATCCTTTCAAAGGTAAGGCAGCCGATAATAAAGGCGGAAATAACATCTTCGTACCGTAATCATATGCAGTATAAGATCGTAAACGGAAAGTGCTGTCTCATGCTCCCGGGAACAAACGATCCCGTGTACGAGGACAAGTACCTTCCGGAATATGAGATATTCTCTGTGATAAGGCGGGCTCTCGAGAATGTTTTCCGCGATGCTCCGACCAATCTTTTTTCCGAGCTGATCCTCCGCGGTTCACAAAGGACCCGCGAGCTCCTGATCGAACTGGTCAGCTGCTGCTGCGCCCCTCACGAATGCACGATAAGGGATACGAAAGATTATCTCAGATCCACGGGTCTTGCCGAAGCACTGACCGCGGAAGCCGGATCATATAAGATCAACGGGATCACGCTGCGCATAAGCGAGAGCAGGACAAAAAAGCGCACGAGAACGGGAAAACGCGTCACGCTCGAAGGGAAAGACAGTTACCGCGAGAAATTGTGCGGCAGGACCTTTGAGGTAAAAGCGGGTGCATTTTTTCAGGTCAATACAGATCAGGCTGAGAAGCTTTACAATGCCGCTTCGGTATTCCTGAAAGATACCGGAACCATCTATGACATATACTGCGGCACAGGCTCGATCGGATTAAGCGTCATATCTGAGGGACAGGAGCTCATCGGTCTGGAATCCGTACGCGAAGCAGTGGAATCCGCAAAGATAAACGCATCCCTTTCCGGGATAACAAACGCTGTCTTCATCTGTAAAGACGCCGAATCCTCCGATCTGTTCTCGGGTCCGTACAGTAAGCCTGACGCCGTTATAGTCGATCCCCCGAGAAAGGGTATGCACGTATCGTTCACGGATAAGCTAATAAAGGCGGCTCCGCCGCGGATAATCTATATCTCCTGCGACCCCGCGACACTCGGGAGGGATATCCTGGCTCTGAGAACCGGCGGCTACGAGATCGTAAGCGTGACCCCTGCGGATCTCTTTCCCATGTGTTCCCATTGCGAGACCCTTGTGTACTTAAAAAGGTAAAGAGATCAACATATGTTAAGATAGACAAAACGGCCAAGGACGGATAATAAGGATGAAGATAAAGCAGAAGACCGCAACATATAAGGAAGTCATCTCCATGCCTCGCCCGGAGCACAAGCTCCCGCAGAAGCAGTGGCCGATTATGGCTGCGATAGGAAGGATCGCCGGCAAGGCCGATCTCAGGGATGCCTCTTTCGAATATGAAAAGATCGATATGGATAAGGCGGGTGACGGTCCCTGGCTGGTCCTTATGAACCACAGCAGCTTCATCGATCTTGAGATGATCTTTCATCTCCTTAAGGGAAAGCCGTTCAATATAGTCTGCACCTCCGACGGTCTGGTCGGAAAGGAATGGGTCATGAGAAAGGTCGGCTGCATACCGACACAGAAGTTCGTGACCGATCTGACCCTGATCTCCGACCTAAAATATACGATCGAGAACAATAACTGCAGCGTGGTCCTCTATCCGGAAGCCAGCTATTCCTTTGACGGCACCGCCACTCCGCTTCCCAGGAGGATGGGAGTCCTGTTCAAGAAACTAGGCGTTCCCGTCGTCATGATAACCACATACGGTGCCTTTACCAGGGATCCGCTGTACAATAACCTTCAAAATCGCAAGGTTAAGGTAAAGGCGACGATGGAATGCCTTTTCTCAAAAGACGATCTTAAGGATATGCACACGCTCGAGATGGATGAAGTCCTCGATAAGGCATTCTCTTTCGACTATTTCAGATGGCAGCTCGAAAACAAGGTCAGAACAGACGAACCTTTCAGAGCCGACGGCCTCAACCGCATCCTCTATAAGTGTCCTCACTGCATGAATGAAGGCAATACGGAAGGAAAGGGCATAATATGGAGATGCAACGACTGCGGCGCGGAATACGAGATGGATGTCTACGGTTCCTTAAAGAATAAGAACGGAGATTCAAAGTTCACCCATATCCCCGACTGGTATGCCTGGGAAAGAGAGCAGGTCAGGATCGAGATACAAAACGGTTCCTACTCCCTGGAGACAGATACCGATATCGGTATGATCGTGGATTTCAGATCTCTTTATATGGTGGGAAGCGGTAAGCTCAGACATGACAGGAACGGATTCGTACTCGAAGGATGCGGCGGGGAACTTCATTACGAACAGAAGCCTCTCCACTGTTACAGCCTCTATTCCGATTATTACTGGTATGAGATAGGCGACATAATCTGTATCGGCGACAAGGACTGCCTGTACTACTGTTTTACGAAGAAAAAGGATATCGTCGCCAAGGCAAGACTCGCCACAGAGGAAATGTATAAGATAATAAAGGAAGAGCGCAAGCTGACGGCCAAAAAGACCTTATCTTAATCCGTTCTTATCCTCATATTCATCCAGGGCTATAGGACGTGCAAAATAGTATCCCTGGAAGTAGTCGCATCCGCGGTTCGAGAGCATCCTGACCTGATCTTCGGTCTCTACGCCTTCCGCTATGACCGGCATCTCAAGTGACTTAGCCAGATCGATTATGAGATCCGTAATGACCTCGGTCTTCTCGGGATTACGCGTATCCTTGAGGAAGAGCATGTCGAGCTTCAGGATATCGATAGGCAGATCCTTCAGAAGGTTCAGCGAAGAATATCCGGATCCGAAGTCATCCATCTCAACGATGAAGCCGTAAGACCTGAGTTTCTCGATAGTGGCTATCTTCTCGTCGACATCCTCCATAACGATGGACTCTGTTATCTCGAGTCTCAGCTTGGAGGGATCGACACCGTATCTATCAACGAGTGTCTTGAGTTCATAAGGAACATCCAGCAGATAAAAATCCTTGGGCGAGATATTCACCGACAGATATTGGTCTCCGAACCCGAGTTTCTTCCATTTGGCGAGGATCTTGCAGGCACACTCCCACATATACCTGTCCACTTTATGTATAGCGCCGGTATTCTCGAGAACGGGTATAAAGAGACCGGGAGAAAGGAAGCCTTCTTCCGGGTGGATCCATCTTACCAGGACTTCGGCTCCGGATACCTTTCCGTCCTTCTCGACCTGGGCCTGAAGAAATGGCACGATCTGTCCGTCCTTTATCGCATCGTCTATCGCGATAGCGAGGTTCTGTTCTCTTATAAGCTTGGCCTTGAGAGCATCGTCATAATAAGAGATCCTCTTCGTGATATCGTTCTTTATCGGGGCGATCGCCATAAAGGCCCTGTCATACATCGCCGATGCAGGAATGTTCCGGTCACTGATCTCGTATATCCCGACATGGATTATGATCGGGTATATGGAATCGATCTCGAGCTTGGGTATCTTCTCGATATTCTTAAGGAGAAGATCTTCCTTAAAATCCTGTTTTCTTATGAGCATCGCAAACTTATCGTTGGCGATACGCCCGTAGAACGTATGCTTATTGGAAGACTTCTCGATAACACGCGCAAGCCTTATCAGTATCTTATCTCCGATATCCTTACCGTATCTGTCGTTAACGAGCTTGAACTCCTTGATATCAGATCCCAGCGCGTAATACTCCTCTTCGGGATTCTCGATAAGAGCCTTCTCAACCTTTCTATAGAACTCTTCCGCATTATAGATTCCGGTCAGCCTGTCATGGGTGGCATTATAGTGATCTTCACGGTTCCTCTCGATCTCCTCGGTACGGTCCGAATATTTAACGAAAGACCCGATAAAGGCACCGTTTCCTCCGAACAGCTTATGAAGTTCGATATCATAGATATGATCACCGTCATCCTGTTTTATGGTCTGCCTTGTCTTATAGCTGACATGACCTCTAAGCTCCTCTTCGGAGATCCCGATGGTCTTTATCATTTTGTCTTTTATGGGCTTAAGGTCATTGTTCTTTATATCGAATATGACCTTGCATTTCTCGTTCGCATAAACGCAGTCCCTGTGCATGTCAAAGAACAGGAGCCCGTCGGAAATGGTGGATACGACGATCTTTCTTACGTGGTTGATAAGAGTCTTCGGCGTATATTCAACGGAGAAGAAGAATATGAGGAGCGCACATATGGCATATCCGAACAGCGAGTAATCGACGGGTCTTCCGGGGATAACATAATAAGCCTCCCAGACTGCCGTGACCAGAAGGCTCACAAAGATCACCAGGTATCTGTCGATATAGAACCTGGTGGTCTGGAGCATCTTGGTGAGGAGCGCTGCCAGACAGATAAGAACGCACAGAAAGGATACCGCTATATGGATCTTATAGTACTGGAGCCGGACCACTCCCATATAGAGATTGCCGTCCGAAAGTATACGGGGGGCCAGGTCGAACATATGCCTGAACTTAAAGTTCAGGATGATCGACACCGAATCTGCCCCCAGGGATAGAACGAGTGCATTTTCGACGACTGTCTTCTCATACTTAAAATCACAATAAGACATCGTGAATCTCAGAAGGAAGAAAAGGAGTGCATTAACGCCTATGTAGTAAAGCGTGTAAGCGGTCTTGCAGACAAAGGGATTATCGATATTATAGATAACGATGTGGGCGGCCAGAGGGAACATGACACATACCAATACCCAAATGACATGCTGTGAGACGTCATTCTGATTACGGACTGTCCTTAATATGCATACCGCAATAAGGACAAGCAGTATGATAAGGGTCGTAACATAAACCATATGTTCACTTTAACATCTTCAGAACAAAAAGTCTAACACCCCCGATATCAAACAAATTACAATATAACTAAAACTCGTGAAATATATCCATATCCCGCTCATGTCCTTCCTGCGGAAGAGTGTCCTTATAAGGAACACAGACCCTGCGGCCATGACAAGAGTCGCCCACATCGAGAGCATCCTTTTCGGCGTATAGCCGTAAACGTAAAAGTACATGAAGATCTTTGAAAACGAGAGTACCGAGAACAGTACGCTCTGAAGAAGAAGGACTGTAAGCATCCATTTGACGGCGGGGCTGCTTTCATTATCTTTCCTCCTGCAGAATAACCTGACCGCCAGATAGATACCCGTATTGATAACCATTATGGCAATAAGCTGGAAAAATCCGCTCCTTGCATAGGAGCTGAACGTATATCCGTCGGGGAGCCTGCCCATGATCCCGCTGAAAAGGTAATTGCCTTCGAGGACGAAGAACAGAGTATATATGATATCAAAGACCGCGATTATCGAAGCGCCCACTGCCGATCTGACTTTACGTCTGCGCTCGGACTCAGCCTTCATAAGATCGCAGGATCTCCTCTCGCTCTCGCCGTCCGATCCGGCGCAGGAAGAAAGAAGACCGTAAAGGAACAGTGAGATCGGGACAGCAAATATGAGTCTTGCGATGGTCTGGCCAATATTTCTAAATATCCAGTTAAAGTTTAAGATCTCGAAGAACTTATCGACAAGACCTGCGAAGGCATCATTAAGTGAAGACAGTAAAGCCAATACTATGACAAATACCGGGATCGCCGCCAGAGCCATCACAACACCTGCTATACGGCCGGATCTGTCTTCCGGCGTCCGGGAAGGATCATTCCTTAACTTCCCGATATCACGGAAAAGGTGACCCATATTAGGAAAGGTCCTCACGAATCCTCCGTTTAAAAGGTCAAGGAGTATGAACCGGCCCGTCCTGTTCTCATAAAGGATACCGTTTGAGACCAGGACACAGTATACAGCGCAAAGGTGGACAGCGAAGACTGAAAGCAGCACCGACGGAGCTATCGAGCTCGTTACTGAAGTAAGTATCATAGTCCCGTACCACAGATATGCTTCCTTTCTTGTCTTCTTCCCGTAAGATCTCATGACCAGTTCGTTCCATACTATGAACAGGACCGTGAAGACGGTACAGGTTATCGGAAAGAACCATTTTACCTCATCCTCAAAGAAAGGGATATATTGCACCAGAAGCCTTAAATAAAGGTATGCGACAGGATAGGCAAGCAATATGCCTGCCCTCCCGTAAAGAGTCTTATTGTCCATTTTTAAGAAATATCTCCTTTAGAGTAGTCAGTCACCCGTTTCCTGATCTTCGGGATCATCCCTGAATTCAAGGATGTCCCCGGGCTGACAGTCAAGGACCCTGCAAAGGTCGTTCAATGTCGAGAATCTGACCGCTTTGGCCTTCTGATTCTTAAGGATCGACAGATTGGCGGGCGTAATGCCTATCTTCTCTGCCAGATCTCCCGAGGATATCTTTCTCTTAGCCATAACTACATCAAGATTAACAATGATAGCCATTCCGATACCCTCCCTTTATATAGTAAGGTCAAGATCGTTCTTCATAACGATCGCCTTATCGAATACCACCTTGACCGAGAGAACGATCAGGGCCATGAACCATGCTGTAAGTGCGAGGAATGCCGCCTCACCCCAGACAAATGCCAGGAGAACAAAGAAGAATCCCGTAAATACCAGTGCCAGGACGATAGCTGTCATGAGCCTGGTATTCTTCCTGTCAAACACCAGATCCCTGCTCATATTCGAGAGCAGTTTGAAGACACTGATGAGAAGGATAAATGCCATTACGGTGATGGCGTAGTAAACGATCGTAAAGATGGCAAGTGCCAGTGTATCTGTCCTTCCGGTCCATGTAACGCAGAGATATCTGGCGGATGAGACACCGATAACATCAGCCGCCGCCATCAGTATAAGAAAGAATACAGTGGCGACCTTGGACCAGGTTATTATCTTGTTATTGTATTTGGATTCCATATATTTACACCTCCAAAAATATACTCTCAAGCATGCTTCTTGAGAGTATAATATCACGCGCAATATTGTTTTGCAAGAGTTTTTTATCGTTTTTCGATATATTTTTATTGAGCCGGGAAAAATGTCCCTATATCATCCTGATTCAGGATCTTTTCCAGTACCATAGGCTCGGAACTACTGGCGATCACGCCGTTGATACCGTTTGCCGTTACCTGCCTCATCGCAGTGACCTTCGTATACATTCCGCCCGTGCCGAGCTTGCTGCCTGCGCCTTCGGCAAATCCGAGCATCTCATCAGTAATCCTCTCGGCATATGAGATGCGCTTTGCATCCGGATCATCCTTGGGATTGCCGTCATAAAGACCGTCGACATCAGAAAGGATGATAAGAAGATCGGCGTTTATAAGGCATGCCACCTGTGCAGACAAAGAATCATTGTCTCCGAAAGTACCGTTATGCATGATCTCTGTCGTCGATACGGAGTCATTCTCGTTAATGACAGGGATAAGATCTCTCTCGAGCATAGCCTCGATGGTATTCGTGATATTGGATCTGGTGAGCTTGTCCGTGAGGTCATCCTTAGTAAGAAGGATCTGTCCGCACACATACTGGTATTCCGCAAATGATCTGGAATAGGCATTCATGAGCTCGCACTGTCCCACTGCCGCTATAGCCTGCTTCTCACGGGTCTCCTTGGGCTTATCGGAAAGATGGAGACATCCTATACCGACTCCGATGGCACCGGAGGTTACAAGGATTACCTCCTTGCCGCTGTTCCAGAGATCGGATATCGCACGGCAGAGCCTGTCGATAGATCCCAGGTTCATCCTGCCGTTCTCGTATGTAATGGACGATGTGCCCACCTTGACTACTATTCTCTTGGCGAAATTGATCGCCATCCTCGATCCGCTCATCTGATCTGCCTTTCCGTTATGAGAATATGAACAAATGCCCGTAAAAGAATATACTCTTACGGGCAAAATAGCAAGTGCGATTGTTTTCCCTGCTTTACGGGAAGCTTAAGCGCTGGCCTTTACAGTGTTCCAGATCTCGGTATATCTCTCTTCGATCTCCGAAGAGGAATAGTAAACCTCAAGGGTGGCAAACACTTCAGCCGTGGGATAGTAATAGATGTTCCCGGAGATCTCGGGATCGAGCATCTCCTTTGCCGCCGTATTCGGTGTTGAATAACCGACATACTCGCAGTTGTCGAGGGCGATCTGGGGATCGTACATGAAGTTGATAAAATCGTGGGCACCCTCGTAGTTCCTGGCATTCGTGGGGATACACATCATGTCTACGGACCAGTTGGAGCCCTCGGGAAGAACGAACTGAAGATCGATGTCATCGTTTCCGAGCTCATCGATACGGTCGAGCATAACGATATGATCGCCCGACCATGCGACCGAAGCCGCGAGTTCTCCCGAAGCCATCTTGTCCTTCAGGTTATCCACTCCGTATGCGGGAGAGAGATCAGCCTTCTGCGAGATAAGGAGTTCGAGAGCCTCGTCAAGCTGTCCCTCATCCATCGTGTTGATGGAATAACCGAGATAGTTGAGCGCGACGCCGATCGACTCTCTCATCGCATCGTACATACCGATCTCTCCGGCATTTGCTTCGTTAAACAGGACATCCCATATCTCGGAAGCATCGGTAGTCCCTTCGGGAAGGTCTATCTTATTGGCATCATATACGAGTCCTACCGTACAATAGAGATACGGGATCGCATAATCCAGGACCTCTGCGGAAAGCGAGGGATCCTGCGCATACTGGACATCATTGAATATGGGATCCATATACTGCGTGACATTCGGGAGCATGCTCCAGTCCAGAGGCTGTATCCTCTCTTCATTTATAAGACGGCATACCATATATTCCGAAGGAACGATAACATCATAAGTGTTATCAAGATTGGGATACATCGTCTCGTTTGTCTCAAAAGTCCTGTATATGACCTTATACTGGGGATATGCCTCCTCGAACTTCTGTATCGTGTCTTCTGCGATATACTCGCCCCAGTTATAGATGATGAGTTCCTGTCTGGAATCGCATCCTGTGGATCCGAGCATGGCAGCCGCCGTCATGGAAAGGACCGCAGCCGTCGATATCAGTTTCTTTACTCCTCTTTTCATTCTTTTTCCTCCTGCTGATATATTAGTATTGCTTTTTTCTGTTCTTGGCCTTTTTCACGGATGACAGGTTCGAGAGTACAAGGAGTACGATCACCGCAAAAAAGAGTAAGGTGGTCAGGGCGTTCATCTTGGGATTGACGCCGAACTTGGCCATCGAGTATATCTTCATGGGAAGCGTCTGCGTGGAGCTGTCCACATTGAAGTTCGAGATAAGATAGTCGTCGACCGACATCGTGAACGTGAGCATCAGAGCCGAGACTATGCCGGGCATTATCTCCGGGATGATGACGAGCCTTAATGTCTGCCACTGGGTCGCGCCCAGGTCCATTGCCGCCTCCGACAGATTCTTGTCGAGCTGCTTGATCTTGGGATTGATCGACAGTATCGCGAAAGGAACGCAGAAAGCGATATGGGCGCATATCAGAGTAAACTGCCCCTTCTGTACTCCCAGAAAAGAGAACAGGAGCATAAACGATATACCCGTGACCAGTTCCGGCATTACATTCGGGATATAGGTCAGGTTCATGAGGAGTCCCTGCATCTTCTTGCTGAGATATGCCAGTCCCAGACAGCTTATCACTCCGAACACCGTGGATACCACGGAAGCGATGGCGGCGATCTTGAGCGTGGTCAAAAGTGACTCCAAAAGCTCCTTGCCGTCGGAACCGCTGAACAGACCGGTGTAGTTTCTAAGCGAGAACCCGCCCCAGATAAAGGACTTGGGCACACTGTTGAACGAATATACGATCAGTACGGCTATCGGAAGATAAAGGAAAAGGAGTATCAGTCCGATATAGATATCCGGTATCAGTCTTTTCAGTAATCTCACAATACCATACCTCCCGATCCCGAAGCTTCCTTATCCTGATTCCGAAGTATCCCCATGGTGATCAGGACAAAGATGAGAAGTATCAGCGACAGGACATTTCCGGCCTGCTGATATGTCGTGCTCTCGTTAAGGATAAACGACTGCACCGTATTTCCTATTGTCGTTTTCGAGCCTTCCGAGATGATATCGGGGATCATGTAGAAAGTCATCGAAGGCATGAACACCATCTGTATCCCGGATATTACGCCCGGAAGAGAGAGCGGGAAGATGACCTTGAAGAAGGTCTGGAACCTGTTGGCTCCCAGATCCTCAGCCGCCTGTGACAGCGACGAGTCTATCTTCACGAGCACCGAATATATCGGAAGGATCATAAAGGGCAGGAAGTCATTGACCATGACGAGCTTGGTTATGATGTCCGATAATATGGGATTCTGAAGGAACATAACAGGATGATCGATGAGTCCCCAGGAAGACATCAGCGTGTTAAATACTCCCGTCTCCCCGAAGAAAGCGCGCCATGCGTAGGTTCTAAGCATCGTATTCATCCACATCGGAAGAACGAGCAGGAGAAGGAGCTTGCTGGAAGTCTTATGAAGCCTCTTGGTCCGCTCGGCCATAATATATGCCAGCGGATAGGATATGAAAAGACATCCGATCGTTGTCCATACCGCATAATCCAGGCTTCGGACAAACACGGAAAAATACTCCTGAAGCGTGACCTGCATCCCGTAGAATGACGTCGTAACGTTCTTGTTGGCAAACAGTGTTCTGAATCCGTCCGTCGTAAATGTATATCCGCCCGCAGTCTTCGCGAAGAATGCACGGAAAAGGATGAGCATCAGAGGAAGGATCGTAAAGACCGCTATCCAGAGGATATAAGGATATGCCAGAAGCTTCATGTTCATCTTCAATCCCAGTGCGCCGTAAAGGCTCGCGAAGATCCCGATCATCAGAAGGACCGACAGGATATTGCCCGCAAGTGTCTGGACCACATAAAGCCTCTGGACGGTCATATGGTTGACGGTAAGCATATCTGACGTAATGAAGTTTGAAAGCGTGTATATGTGAAGTACCAACCGGAGGATAAAGAGGACCATTACCGACAGACATCCCAGGCGTTTCTTTCCGGGATTGTCCGAATAGAGCTGGAAGCCCAGCGCCAGTGTCAGGGCAGCCACGGATACGATTATGGTCAGAGTGAACATCCATGCTCCGAACATCTGAAAATCCAGATCGACATTTGATTCGCGGAGCGGTACGGATACCCTCGGATTCAATATCAGTGTGAAAAGCGAATAGATCCTCTGTCTCTTATACTGAACGAACAGTTCAAACATCGGGATAAAGAGCGATATGAGCGACAGTATCGCGGTAACGCACATCACGATGGCGTGAAGAGGCAGAAGGCTTATCCTTGACTTGAGTTCTCTCATTCTCCGTCCTCCGGGATGTCTCCCTCATCTTCGATATTGACACCATATCCTCCCGGAACAGGCGAGAACTGCGACTTTCTCATGATATGGATATCATCGGGATCTAGAGTAAGCCCGACCCTCTGACCTACGGTGACGGGATCGACGTCGTGGATCATCCACATGACTCCGTTGTCGCCCTCGACCATGATCTCATAGTGAACACCCTTAAAGACAATGCTCTCGACCGTACCGTTTATATATTTCTCGTTCTCTTCCTTAACGTAGATATCCTCGGGCCTGACGACAACGTCCACCTTGTTGACCTTGCCCGCTTCCATCTCGGGGAACAGCGGATCCACGCACTCGAAAGTACTGCCCGCAAAGGTGACCTCAAAGTCTTTCTTCATGGTGCCCGGAATGATGTTAGACTCTCCGATGAAGTCCGCCACATAGGCATTCTTGGGTTCGTTATAGATATCAATGGGAGTTCCGATCTGCTGGATAACGCCGTCCTTCATGACTATGATCGTATCGCTCATGGTCAGAGCCTCTTCCTGATCGTGCGTAACGTATACGAAAGTAATGCCGAGTTCTCTCTGCATCTGCTTGAGCTCGATCTGCATCTCTTTTCTCATCTTCAGGTCAAGAGCGCCCAGAGGCTCGTCGAGGAGCAGTACGCGCGGACGGTTGATGATAGCCCTCGCGATAGCGACTCTCTGCATCTGGCCTCCCGATAGCTGGTCTATATACCTCTTCTCGTAACCCTCGAGGCCGACCGTCTTCAAAGCCTTGCTGACCCTCTCCTTTACTTCCTTCTCGGGAACCTTTTTGAGATGAAGGCCGAAAGCAACGTTATCGAATACATTGAGATGCGGAAAGAGGGCATATCTCTGGAACACCGTATTGATATGTCTCTTATGGGCAGGTACCTTTAAAAGATCCTGGCCTTCAAAGTTCACGATACCAGAATCCGCGGTCTCAAATCCCGCGATGATACGAAGCGTCGTCGACTTTCCACAGCCGGAAGGACCGAGGAGTGTAATGAACTCGTTGTTTCTTATATAAAAAGTAATATCCTTTAATACCTGATTATCATCAAAGCTCTTGTTGAGCCCCTTGATCTCGATGATATGCTCCTTGCCGGTCTTGTCCTCAAGAAGCTGACCGGTCGTCTTTTCCTTAACTTCACTCATCGGCAATACCCTCCTTCTCTAAGTCCTTCTAAAAGATCAAAAGCTCGGCGGTGTGGATACCCAGAATATCCTTGCCCTGTGCTTACTGTTGTTGCTGATAAAATGCGGTTTATCAGGCCTTATCAGAAAGCTCTGGCCTTTCCTGGCCGTATATTTCTGGCTCCCGACCGTTATCACCACTGTCCCTTCCAGGACATATCCTATCTCTTCGCCTTCATGCGGATTATCGGGGTAGGTCTTCCCTCCGGGCTCCAGTGTCACCATGATCGGTTCCATCTCGTTTTTCTGGGCATTCGGGATCAGCCAGCAGACTTTATTCCCGAGTTCAGTATCATCCTTGACCGCATAATCCTCATCTCCGAATACGACCTTCTCATCCTCGGTCTCCGTAAAGAAAGACGCCAGATCGGTCCCGAGCGTCTCAAGTATATCCTTGAGCGTAGCGATCGAAGGGGATGTCATATCGCGCTCGAGAAGCGAGATAAATCCCTTGGAGAGTTCACATCTGTCCGCGAGCTCCTCCTGGGTCAGCATATTCTGCTGCCGTAAAAACTTGATCTTCTGTCCTATCTGCATGATTAAACTCCGAGTTTACTATTACTAAACACATCAAACGCTTCTGATTATACATTCCGCTAAACTTCATGTAAAGTATTTCTAAACAAAACCGGCACAAAAAAGGTCGCCTCCAAAGAGACGACCTTTTGTCATTACCGTTAATGGTCAGTAACTATTACTCGATGATAGTAGAAACTGTACCGGCACCAACTGTGTGACCACCCTCACGGATAGCGAACTTAAGTCCCTGCTCCATAGCGATGGGTGTGATGAGCTCAACAGTGATGGTGATGTGGTCACCGGGCATACACATCTCGGAACCCTCGGGAAGGTGAGCAACACCTGTAACGTCTGTTGTTCTGAAGTAGAACTGAGGACGGTAACCGTCGAAGAAAGGCTTATGACGTCCGCCCTCTTCCTTTGTCAGAACGTAAACCTGACCTGTGAACTTTGTGTGAGGTGTGATCGTACCGGGCTTAGCAAGAACCTGGCCTCTCTCGATCTCCTTACGGTCGATACCACGGAGAAGAGCACCGATGTTATCACCGGCCTCAGCCTGATCCATGGACTTTCTGAACATCTCAACACCTGTGATAGTTGTAGACTTGGGCTCGTCCTGAAGACCAACGATCTCAGCAGCGTCACCAACCTTAACGATACCTCTCTCAAGACGGCCTGTAGCAACAGTACCACGACCTGTGATCGTGAATACATCCTCAACAGGCATAAGGAAAGGCATGTCGATAGGACGCTCGGGTGTAGCGATGTAAGAGTCAACAGCATCCATGAGCTCAAGGATAGGAGCGTAAGCAGGATCGTTAACGTCTGTGGATGTGCACTCGATAGCAGCAAGAGCGGAACCCTTGATGATAGGTGTATCGTCACCGGGGAACTCGTACTGGTTAAGAAGGTCTCTGATGTCCATCTCAACGAGCTCAAGAAGCTCCTCATCGTCAACCTGATCGCACTTGTTCATGAATACAACGATGTAAGGAACGCCAACCTGACGGGCAAGAAGGATGTGCTCTCTTGTCTGAGCCATAGGACCGTCGGAAGCAGCAACTACGAGGATAGCACCGTCCATCTGAGCAGCACCAGTGATCATGTTCTTGATGTAGTCAGCGTGGCCAGGGCAGTCA
>JAFZWN010000090.1 GCA_017617295.1 Clostridiales bacterium
ATTATATGGAGGATGCTTAAAAATGCCTGATCGGAAAGCCAATAAGATATCTATCGTTAAATACCTCCCGAGTCATCCGGAACTGGTCCATGCGCCATATATACCCGAGATGGATTTCTATGCCGCCATAAGGAGCGGCAACATAAGGAAAGTGAAGGAACTCTGCAGGGAAGTCTTTCACGACAAAAAGGGGCTGGGAGTCCTCTCGGATGACGGACTCCGTAACATCAAATACCATTTCGTGATATCGGCGGCGCTCATTGCCAGACAGTGCATCGAAGGAGGGCTTTCCATGTCGGAAGCATACAGCATGAGCGACTATTATATCAGGGAGGCCGACAGGCTCGACGATAAGAGGAAGATATCTGCTCTTCATGACGAGATGGCGCTGGCCTATGCTTCGAGGATGAGGCAGAGATCGCGCGAGAAGATATTCAGCAGGCCGGTAACGGAATGTATCGATTATATACTCGAGCATCTTGATACGAGGATAAAGATGGAGGATCTTTGTTCTCATGTAGGATTGTCGAAAGCGCATATCTCGAGACTGTTCCGTAAGGAGACGGGCCTCACGGTCACAGAATACATACTGAGCAGGAAGCTCGAGACGGCGAAGAACATGCTCGATTATTCCGACCACCCGATGACATGGATAGCGGGAACTCTGGCTTTTCCGTCACAGAGTTATTTTACGAGAGTGTTTAAGGAAAGATACGGGATGCCTCCGGGAAGATACAGGAGAGAAGGGGGCCGGGGATCGGCTCAGTAACCCATCTGCTCGAGTTCGCTGACCAGCTCCACATAGAAATCGGTGATATCGGTTATGCCTTCGGCCTTTTTTCTGGTCAGCGGCATCCTTCTCATATCGACTTCGTCGCAGTGGGATATGCCTCTTTTGGTGGCACCGGTATAGACACCCCTGAAGTTGGTCCACTTTACGGCTCTCGGGGCAAGGAGACCGTCGTTCTCGCCTTCGAACATCTTCACGACCAGGTGGGATATCCACAGGAAGAAGTCGCTGAAGGCGGAAGAGAAAGTAAATGCGAAGCTCTGGTAATAGATATCTTCGTTATCCGGATTATCCTCGTTGAACTTCGCGACTGCGGCAGTGGTGAAGGAGTGTATGGTGTCGTAGGTTCCGGGCTTCTTGTCGCCAAGGATCTTCCACCATATATCGCAGGCCTTGCACCCGAGCTTTACCAGAGGATCGGGGAATCGGAGCAGCTTGTCGACTGTAACAGATCCGTTATGGGGGGTGCTGATCGTCGAGAGTGATGCGACAAGATCCCCCGCGCCTTCTGAGGAGATGGCATATCTCATATCAAGGCCGCCCTTGCAGTGAGCTATGACATTGAATCTTTCTATGTTGTTCTCCGAAGCGATCTTTCTTATATGTTCGGCGAGGAATCTGCCGTTATCCTCGATAGAGCCGTTGCTGTCCTGATCTCCGAAAAAGACCCTGCAGCCGGCATTCTCGAGGACTTTGGGGATCCTTCCCCAATAGCAGAGATGCTTTCTGTCCCGAAAGCCCATACCGTGAACCATCAATACCGGATATTTAAGGTCTAGCATTATTCCATTCCCCTTTTAGTTGCAGTTACATACCCTGCCTATAAGATATAATGTTTATTACCTTAATGCAACATTTGGGATACATTTATCGTCCTATATCTGAATGAACTTGACAAAAGCCTTTTGAGGTACCATTATTGACAGACTGAATAAGGAAAACGGAGATAAAGATAAACAATGCTGAGAGAATATGATCGCAGAAAGAAGTTTCTATACTTTACCGCGGTCTTTTTCGGGATATATATCCTGTTTATGGTATACCGCGTGATAAGGGTCTATATCGGAGGCTGTGATTATCCCACGGCCGATTTCCGTTTTTATCCCGCCGACAGATTCAAGGATTTCTTTACGATAAACTATGCGGTCAAGGACAGGAACCCTTATCTGACGGACCTTTCCAACTATCCGCCTCTTATACTCCTGTTTGCATTTGCCTGGTCCAAGCTCTTCGGAGAGGACTGGTCTTCGTTCGGTCCTGTCAATCTTCAGGAAGGGATAAACGATCCCGCCATCAGAAGATCCTTTATCACATTCTGGGTGGTCTATATCGTATTGTTCCTTGGAATATGCGTTATCTACGGCATAAAGAAGTGTAAGACCGACAAGGTATCTGCTGCTCCCATGGCTTTTTTCACGGGGATCATGCTCGTGATAAGCGCGCCGTCGGTATTTATGATCGACCGCGGCAATTATCTGGCCATAACGGTCCTTCTTTTCCTTTTGTGGGCCATATGCGAACAGGAGTCTCCTGACAGCATGTGGGGGCCTGTGCTCCTGGCTCTCTGTGCCGCCACCAAGATCTACCCGGTCTATATGATCGGTCTCTATGTCATCGAGAAGAAGTGGAGACATCTTATCGTATCTGTCTTCACGGGTCTTTCGGTGACTGTCGTCGGACTGTTCTGTTTCTACGGCAGCTTCTATCAGAACTTCAAGCACTTCGCTTCAGGCGTTCTTGGATTCGGCGGAGGCGGACTCTATTCGGGATACTTTACCGTAGGCGTGACCGGCGCCACACAGTTCATGTTCCGTCTGTTCGGCATGAGGCCCGTTAACGGCGTTACCAAGATCGTATGGCTTATATCCGGACTGGTCCTTACGGTGCTCGGCATCTGCTTCCTGAGAGGTGAGAAGAAGGTCTGGAAGAAGATCCTGGTCGCGACGGCTCTCATGACTTTCCTGACGCCTAACGCCTATCTTTATAACTCGACATACATGTTGCCCGCCATATTCCTTATGCTCATGGATAAGGAGAATATGAAGAAGGAGGATCTGCCTTATGTACTTATGTCGGCTGTCCTTCTCGTTCCCAAGGCTTTTAAGTATCTTCCCGATATTCCCGATCCTTTCTGTCCCCAGGAATATAACACGATGAATATCGGCATTATCGTAGATGCATTGCTTTATCTTGGGATTATAGTTTATTATTTTGTAAGACGAGTAAAAGAGAAGAAAGCTGCCTGACGCCCGGAAGCGCAGAGGCGGCACCGGAAGTTTGATGGACAGAAGCAGGAAGATCTCATATACGGTCCTTTCCATATCTCTCGCGGGCATGCTCATATGCCTTTGTATCTTTTTGCGCCATTCTGTACTTGCCTGTCACGATTCTCTGGCGGACATGGTCTATGCCAGGACCGAGACGGCCGGACAGTCCTATAAGAGGGCTATGGATTTCTGCCTTGCCAGAGGGCGCGTCGGATTCATCTTCCCTTTGGTCGTCACGTTCAGGCAGATCGTCAACGGCCACGGGAATTACGCTTCGGTATGGATGCTTCAGCATCTTCCGATAATGGCGGATGTTATCCTCGTTTCGTGGATCATATATAAGAAGACTTCTCCCGTTTACGGCATGTTCTTCGGGATGTGCTTTATGGGATTTTTACAGGTCAACGTATGGCACAGCCTGATAGACTGTTATCCCCTGGACTTCATGTACGGTCTCTTTATCTCCGTACTGGCTCTGTGGTTTTTTCAAGAGCATCTCGAAAAGCCCGGGGATAAAAAGTTCATCATACTGAGCGTATTTCTGTTCTATGAGTCGATGCAGGCATATGAGCCCTTTCTTTTCGCGTGTTTTGTATATGCCCTTCTGGCTTTCTTTAACGCCCGGGCAAAAAAGGAGAAGATAAAGACTTTTATAGGAAGCCTCATCCCCCATGCCGTCACTTCGGCCGTTTTCCTCGGTATACTTATATTTTTGAGAAGACATCCTGTCGTTATAGAGGATGTTACTCCGATCGACAGTTACGGCACGGCCGGAGGATTTATAAAGACATGGTATACATTCTCGATCGGAATGTTCCCGCTTACGCATATAAGGAATGTCGGATTCTCCTCATGGCTCTTTACCCCTGACTCGATGAAGGGGCATATCCCGTTTGTGATCTTCTCGACAGTATCGATGATTCTTTCGGTGATCCTGATGTTCGGATCATATCGGAAAGCTGCTCCCGAAAAGAGAAAGAAGACCGACAGATCTCTTGTCGTTCTCGGACTGAGCGGGCTTCTTTATGCCGTGTTCTTCCCGCTGTCGCATGCACTTACCGAGAATTACCAGAAGTGGGTCACGGAAGGGGAGGCCGGAGGCTATGTGCCCACGGCCATAAGCTATTACGGATGGATACTGTTCCTGTCCTGTATTGCCTGCTTTGTCGTCAATAAGATCGCCTCGGGAAACAGGCGGTATCTGAGGACCGCGGCGTTGATCTTTGCGGCTTTCGCTTTTTTCTTCGGTTCACACTTTACTTCCGTGATAAATGAGTATTTCAGGGACGAATATGCGTCGACCGGCGCGAGCGTATCATCAAAAGCAGAGGCATTTTATGATATGATCGAAGATGTGGCCGGTTCGGGAATACATTATGATGTTATCTATGTCCCGGATTATATGGGCATAAACGGTGATATCGAGATGAACGAAAGGTTCGCCGAATCCGTCCTGGGTTATGATATAGAGATCGTAAACGAAGAGGACGAGTTTGAAAGTTACCTGCAGCAGGGCGCCAGGGCGGCGGAGTTTGATTATAAAGAAGAGGACAGGCAGGGAGTGTTCGGGGAAGTCGGATGACGGATAAGAAACTGACGGATAAGATATTATATGTTGTTTTAACGCTCTGTACTCTCGGAGTGCTCATAAGCGTGCTGTGGTCTTTGCGCCACATACTCCTCTGCTGCAGCGATTCCCTGGCGGAATACATATTCGCGAGGGCTCAGCATAACTTTAAATGGTCATTTGACCGCGGCATGGATTTCTGCCTGTCCAGAGGCAGGCTCGGCGTGATATTCCCGTTTGTTACCGCGGTAAGGCATCTGATATGCATGAGCGGCAATTATATGGCCTGCTGGCTTATGCAGCATCTGCCCGTATATCTTAACGTCTTTCTTCTTTCTTTCATCATAGGGAGGAGGACAAAGGCATCGTACGGTCTTATCTTTGCTCTGTCGTTCCTTTCTTTCCTTCAGATAAACGGCTGGCACAATCTCATGATCTGCTATCCTCTTGATTTTATGTACGGACTGTTCCTTTGTATCCTGGCCCTGTGGCTCTTCCAGATCTCCATGGAAACGAAGAAAAAAGCCGTGAAGATCATAACCAGAGGCATAAGCGCATGGCTGTTCTACGAATCCATGCAGACATACGAGGCATTCCTTTTTATATCGGCTGTATATGCATGGCTGGCCCTGTGCTTCCATCTCAAAAAGAACGGATTTAAAAAGGGTGCCAAGGGCAAGGCCCGGCTCTTTATAAGATCGATCCTTCATTCGGCGATAAGCCTTATCCCGCACTTTATTACCGCGGTGGCTTACCTTGGCATATACGTATATATCCACGCTCATCCTATCGTCGAGGATACGGGAAACGATCTGTCCACCATGGGAACTTTTCCGGGCTTTGTCGAGACGCTTACGGTGTTCTCCGGAGGGATGTTTCCCATGTCGAACCTCCTCTTCCCCGCAGTGCGCATCGGTACGAAGAGCGTCGGTATTACGTCGGGGATGATACTTAGAACAGTCCTCGCGGGTATCGGGATACTCTGCGCGGCTGTCCTTATCTACAGGGATAAGGAGAGAGGAAAGCATAACCGCACTCTGCGCGTCATGGCTGTTGCCGGCATTATCGGAGCGGTGCTTTTCCCCGCGATGCATGCCGCGACTGAGAGATATCAGGGATGGGTCATCAACGAGCATCAGTTCGGCTATGTTCCGACGGCCATCTGCTATTACGGCTGGATCGTTGCCGCCTCGTGCATAATGGGGCTGGTCCTTAATGCGGCTTCCAAAAAGAAGGTGACGAAAGCGATATTTGCCTTTATAGGATTCGCCGGATTTACCGTTTGCACCCTTGTGACGTGTATGATCAATCAGGCGATCATAGATACCGGCGTGGGTCCCGCCAATCCCAATCTCTCGCTTCGCGCGCAGACCTATTATGCGCTCACGAGGGATATGGATTTTCGAAACAGCGGCTGTGATGTTCTTTACTTAAACGGTTTCAGCGGAGTCCACGGCTTCATAGGATACGATGAGCTCATTATCGCCGCCGAGTTTCAGGGGACGCAGAGACCCATGCTCACTTTTTCGGCCGAAGAGGCGGAGGAGATGTATGCCGGTGCTTCTAATCCGTGCGAGTTCAGATACGACTTTGATTCCTATGCGGGAAGCCTGGTCCCTTCAAATGGCGACGGCGATATCCGCATCGTAAGTGCCACCGGCGGTTCCTACCGTGTCGATTATACGGAGACCGACGGAGATCATGTTACCTTCGATGTTACGCTTCTGCCCTGGAGCTCCTACTTATATGATGCCCCGGAAACTTTTGATGCGGAGAGCATCGATATCGGTGCAATAAGTTAAAAAGTCCCATAAAAAAGGCTGCAGTTTGGGCATGTTAACAGTGACGTGCTTGTGTTCAAATTGTGAATAATGTGTTAATATTTTACGGAGCAGGCATTGTGGAGGTATATGCTATGGATGTTGTATGTCTTGATATGGAAGGCGTATTGGTCCCCGAGATCTGGATCGCTTTCTCAAAGGAGTCCGGGATACCCGAGCTTAAGAGAACGACCAGGGATGAGCCCGATTACGATAAGCTCATGAAGTGGAGACTGGGCATCCTCAAGGAACACGGCCTGGGACTTAAAGAGATACAGGATACCATTGCCAGGATAGATCCGCTGCCCGGCGCCCGCGAGTTCCTTGATGAGCTCCGTAAAGAAGCGCAGGTAATAATCATCAGCGATACTTTTACGCAGTTTGCCATGCCTTTGATGGCCAAGCTCAACTATCCCACCCTTTTCTGCAATACCCTTGAAGTGGCTCCCGGAGGGGAGATCACGGGTTTTAAGATGAGGACGGAGAATTCCAAGCTCACGACGGTACGCGCTCTGCAGTCCATGGGATTTGATACAATTGCCGCAGGCGACAGCTATAACGACCTCGCCATGATAAGGGCGAGCCGCGCGGGGTTCCTTTTCAGGAGCACGGACAAGATCAGGGAAGATAACCCGGATCTGCCTGCTTTCGAAGAATTTGACGATTTCCTGAAGGCCATAAAAGACGCACTTAACAAGTAAGATATGTCAGACAGCAGTTTTGCAAAATATATTCGACGCGCCGGTTTTAAGACGCAGGATGTGTATTTCGAGAGTAACGATGCCGGACGCATCGGTGATCTGATCCGTCCTCTCGGTGCCAAGAGGATATTCGTGATCTGCTCTTCTTCCAATATGAAGTTCAAGGCCGTCAGGGACGTGACGGCAAAGCTCAAGGATGAAGGCTATGCGGCTTTTGTCTATTCCAGGCTCACGGACAGGTGTTCCTCTTCGGATGTGGTTTCTGCCTTTAAGCAGTTCTGGGACTATAACTGCAACACCGTGATCTCCATAGGAGACGATGAGGATTGTAACCTTGCCAAGCTCATCTCGGCTCTGGCGGCATGTCAGGGTAAGGAGCTCAAGGATATCAGGGGGATAAACAAGATAAGCGGAGAGCTTCCGATCCTTTGTCATATCCCCATGGATAACGGCATTGCGGGAACAACGGCATATGCCCGTTACCTTGATGAAGAGACCGGAAAGGTCGAGTATGTCTATAGCGCATGTATCGTTCCTGGAATAGTGATAGTCGATACGGATCTGTCGCTGCATATCCCTATGTCCGAGTCATTTGACAGCAGCCTGTGTTCACTTGCCATGGCTTTAGATATCTATACGGACAGGGAAGGGATCAGGTATCCCGAATACAGGGCCGATGCCGAGAATGCCTGTCTTATGTTCGTTGCCAATCTGGAGAAGATGAAGAGTAATCCCGGGGATTCTTTTCTCAGGCGTAACATATCGGTGGCGGCACTCTATGCGGGATTATCCACGAGATGCTTCGGCGCCGGAGTATCTAACCTGGCTCTTGATATAACCAGAGCTTCAAAAGGCAGTATGAGCGGAGCCTCCTGTCTTTCCGTCGCGACATCCATGATCGAATCGGAAAGCAAGTGCAATATGCATTCTCTCTCCACGCTTGCCAAAGCGGCATATCTGTGCCCTTCGACGACCGACGATATCAGTGGTGCCACCACATTTATAGAGTATCTGAAGAGACTCTGCTACAAGAGCAGGCCCGAGGACCGTCCCGACCGGATCGATCCCGAAGAGGCAGCGCGCACTGCCGAAGAGATAAGAAGGATCACGGGCGATATGTTCGGCAGGAAGATATCATCTTCCGATATCGCCGGCATCCTTGTATCATCGACGGGAGGAAGGAACGATCCCGCGTGATGGTCATTCCCGATTACTGCAGGTTTCCCATGAGCCTTATCGAGGCGAAGGGATATGAGATCTATATCGTCGGAGGTGCCGTCAGGGATCTTCTTTTAGGGCAGCTCCCTCACGATTTTGACGCCGCCACTTCCGCAGATCCCGATACGGTCCTCTCCATAATGAAAGAGGCGGGTATCCCCTGTATAAACGGCAACGGTCTGCGGCACGGTACGGTCACGGTATTATATGCTCATCACCCTTTTGAGATAACGACTTTCCGTACGGACGGGAGTTATTCTGACAGCAGGCATCCTGACCGTGTAACTTTTACCTCATCGATAGACGAGGACTGCAGAAGACGCGATTTTACGATCAACGCGATGTATCTGGACAAGGACGGCAACGTAAAAGATCCGTCCGGCGGAAGCGCCGATCTTTCTTCGGGGATAATAAGGGCGGTCGGAGATCCGGAGAAGAGATTCTCGGAGGATGCTCTGCGGATACTTAGGGGCATCCGTTTTGCTTCATGCCTCGGCTTTACCATAGATCCCGATACCGCCGAAGCCATGCGGGAGAGCGCTTATCTTCTGAAGGAGATATCATCCGAGAGGATACTTTCCGAGATCACCCCCGTTATTCTTTCTTCCGGAGTTCATCGGATATTGGAGGAATATAGTGATATACTCTTTGAGGTCATTCCCGAACTTCAGGGCAGGACCGGGAGCTTCCGCCTTTTTGACGGGTTGGATGCGGCAGATGAGATAACCGGGTTCGCGGTCCTTTTATACGGACTTTCCGGAAAAGATGCGGGAGCGGTATCTCAGAGGCTCAAGTTCCCGACGGCTCTTAAAAACGGAGTCCTGACTATATTGGAAAGCAGAGACATCCCGTTGCCGGAGGATACCGAAGGAGTCAGGAAGCTGAGACTCCGGTACGCCCGCGAGGACCTTATGAGGATACTTGATATCAGAAAGGCCGCGGGGGAGGACACGTCCTTTATCAGGGAAGAGATAAGGCACTGTGAGGAAAACGGTATCCCTTCATCGTTAAGGGAACTGGCGGTAGGAGGGGACGACCTTTTATCGCTGGGGGTATTGCCCGGAAAGGAAGTTGGTGATATCCTTCATTGGCTCCTGATGTCTGTCATAGAGGGAAAGACACATAACGATAAACAGGAACTTCTGCGGTTTACGGAGC
>JAFZWN010000091.1 GCA_017617295.1 Clostridiales bacterium
AAATTACTGATATAGTTAAAGGAGTTCCCTGCATAGTACTTTTTGATTCCGGCTACAACATGATCGGTTGTGTCAATGCAGCAGAACTGCTTTATTCTTACGGAAATAGAGTCTATCCTGGGTTTGATACAAGAGGAGTATTTCCCGAAGTGTCTCTTACACTGCATCTTAGCGAAGGTGAGACATATTATGTCGCAGTTCCTACTGTCTGTGACTTGTTAGGTGGTACTGATAACCCTAATAGATTTAATGCGGATTTTGATCTTAAAGTTACATTCGCAGAGGATCAGGATCCTTCCGATGTCCCATCTGATGAACCGACATCAGCTCCTACGTCATCGCCTGCATCAGAACCTACCGATGCACCTGCTTCAGATCCTACGAATACACCTGCTTCAGTTCCGTCGACTCCTTCACCTACCATTCCGCCGGCCAATAATGCTCCGGTTAGAGAGACTGGTGTCGCAGGCTTTGTCGAGAGGCTTTATACCATAGCTCTCGGCCGTGCGTCCGACCCTGTCGGAAAGCAGGACTGGATCGATGCGATCACTCTCAGAGGTGAGACCGGAGCAGGATGTGCCCGCGGCTTCCTCTACAGCCCCGAGTTCCTGAACAAGGGCGTATCTAATGAAGAGTTCGTTGCTACACTGTACCGCACTTTCTTCGACCGTGAGCCTGATCAGGCAGGATTCAACGCCTGGGTAGCAGTTCTTAATAACGGTACCTCAAAAGAAGAGGTTATTGAAGGCTTTATAAATTCTACCGAATGGGCTAACCTTTGCCTGTTCTACGGTATCCGTAACGGAGGAACCGGTGTTCCTTCTATCGAGATCGAACCTAACCAGGCCACTATCGACTTTGCAACCAGGCTTTATACAACATGTCTTGGAAGAAATGCAGATCAGGCGGGGCTTATGGCATGGGCCCGTCAGCTCGCTAATCAGAGAGATACGGGAACAGGTGCTGCAAGAGGATTCTTCTTCAGTTCCGAGTTTACCGGCCAGAATTTATCTAACGGTGAGTACGTTACAAGACTTTACCGTACGTTCATGAACCGTGAGCCGGACCAGGCAGGATACGATGCGTGGGTAAGCCAGCTTGACTCAGGCGTCGGCAGGGAAGAGGTCTTTGACGGATTTGCCCAGTCCATCGAGTTTGCGAGGATCTGTGCACAGTACGGGATCGTGAGATAAAGTAAACTTAATATGCTAATATTTTAGGGGGATGATCTTTTGAGTAATTTTATGACTAAGGTAGCAGGGATTGCATTAGTTGTATGTATGCTGTCGGGCAGTGCTTCAGTATTGGCATTAGAGCCGGATACTGCTGACATGTCCCGCATGACATCTGCAACGCCGATTACATACGGACAGACTGTACATGTTGAATTTTCGAAAGAAGAACGCGGGCAGTGGTTCTCGTTTATACCTGCAGAAACTGAGACATACTATTTTTATTCGTCTGATTCTCAGAATGATCCGATAATCTATCTGTATGATAGTAACGGAAATAAACTTGCCAGGGATGATGAGGGAAATGAGACCGGTCATGATTTCGGACTGGCGAAGGAACTGCAGGCCGGTACTACATATTATCTGTGGTGTTCGGATTATTATAATAATCCTGACTCTTATGATTTTACCGTCACATGGGGCTGCGGTATTACCGGTATCATTTCTGTTGAATATGATGGCGTAACGACTGATATTGAAGACCATATCTTTAATATATCTGAAGGCATTGATCCGGATGATATCGATCTTAGGATCTTGCTGGATGATGATACGCTTAACCCGACTTACCAGTGGTACAGGAAAAGTTATATTTCTTGTGATTATGAGCCTATCCCGGGACAGACCGCTTCAACTCTTACAGTCGGTGATCTCGGAGACCAGTTCAGATGTGTTATTTCTGTTGACGGTATCCCCAGAAGATATGAGTTTGACGTATATAATGATTATCATCAAAGTCCTACAATGTACGGGGTGGTGTATTCGCTCGGCGCTGAAGGTCAGCCTGCGACTGTCGTTCTGCCCGGTGTTGATGATCCGTCAGCAGATGTTCATTATTTGGCAGGAACAGCATCGGCGAGATGGATGGCCAGTTATGGCGGCGGTTATACGGAGTACAATGTTGAAGGGGCAGACTTTTCTGAAGATACTACGCTGGTACTGCCTCCGTTTACCGTGACCACTTTGTATGATGCCATAGCAATGGAAGATTACTATCAGACAAATCACTTTTTCGATTATACTTGGTCAAAACCTATATATGAATATCAGATGTTCACTAATGTCATATCATTTGTACGGAGAGACGGTAATTCCGGAACTCTTGCTCTTGACCAGACACAGCAGGTCGATCTGAGCCGTGTGCTCCCGGACGAATCGGTTGCTCCCGTATGTTATGATCTTTATAACATAGGATATACGGATTGTAAGGTCTTATCATATACTCCTACATCTGCCGGAACATATACTCTGAGATCATCTGACATAGAAGCCGGAAATCCGTTTGTTGCCCTGTTTGATTCAGATTATTCGTTTATAGCATATAACGATAATATCGACGGATCATATTCATTCGGCGTCGGATTCACCGGGGTTACTTCCGATAAGAACTTTACGCTGACTCAGCATCTGAATGGCGGTCAGACATATTACTATGTTGTCTGGTCGAGCGATACGATCTCGACCAGTGACCAGGAGGAACCTGTGACCGCGCAGTATAACATAAGGCTTACCTGCGACAGCCTTGATACCTTCAATGTAAGGGTAACCAGCGGCGGACACGGCAGTGCTTCTGCTTCGACATCTTCCGGAGTTGGCGGTACGCAGGTCGATCTTACAGCCACACCCGACAGCGGATACCATTTTGTATCCTGGGAGGTTATATCCGGAGGAGTAAGCATCTCTAGTAACCGGTTTTCTATAGGTAATTCAAATGTGGAGATCAGGGCAAACTTTGCTGCTGATCCCGTTATCCCGCCGGCCAATAATGCTCCTGTTACCGAGACGGGAGTTGCAGGCTTTGTCGAGAGGCTTTATACAATAGCTCTCGGCCGTCCTTCCGATCCTGTCGGTAAGCAGGACTGGATAGATGCGATAACGCTTAGAGGCGAGACAGGTGCTTCATGCGCAAGAGGATTCCTTTATAGTCCCGAGTTCCTGAATAAGGGTGTATCTAACGAGGAGTTTGTAGCAGTACTTTACCGCACATTCTTTAATCGTGAACCCGACCAGGACGGATTCAATGCCTGGGTAGGAGTGCTTAATAACGGTACATCCAAGGAAGAGGTTATTGAAGGATTCATTAATTCCACAGAGTGGGCTAATCTCTGCCTGTTCTACGGAATACGTAACGGAGGAACAGGTGTTCCGAATATCGAGATAGAGCCTAACCAGGCAACTATCGACTTTGCAACAAGGCTTTATACAACATGCCTCGGAAGAAATGCCGATCAGGCAGGACTTATGGCTTGGGCCAGACAACTTGCAAATCAGAGGGATACAGGAACCGGTGCTGCAAGAGGCTTCTTCTTCAGTTCCGAGTTTACCGGCCAGAATGTATCTAACGGTGAGTATGTAACCAGGCTCTACCGGACATTTATGAATCGTGAGCCCGACCAGGCCGGATACGATGCATGGGTAGGCCAGCTCGACTCGGGTGTAAGCAGGGAAGAAGTCTTTGACGGATTCGCTCAGTCAATCGAGTTTGCCAGGATCTGCGCTTCTTACGGAATCGTGAGATAAGATATCTTTCGAGATTAAGACAAACAGCAGGCTGTCCTTCGGGGCAGCCTGTTCTTTGTGGAAATGTAATATGACAAATCATTCTGACTATTGTTTTATTTGCTTTATTATTGTAAAGTTATGGTCTAGGGGGAGCTTTTTTACCGGAGGTTTTCTAATGAAACATCTCAGAACTAAGGCCTTAGGCATTGCCTTGGCTTTCTCCTTCCTGTGCGGGTCATCACCCGTTCTGGCATCTCCTCCTTCTGCTGTGGCTATGGATCACATATATGAGGCTGAGGCTTTTCCTTATGGCGGTACAGGTGTCCATGTAGAAGTCGGTAATGATGTTCCCGGAAGATGGTACTCGTTTACGCCGGCCACATCAGCTACATATTACATGTATTCATTTAATTGCCAGGATGATACCGAGATATATCTGTATGACAGCGACGCGCAATATCTGACACAGATCGATGATGGCGGTATCGGACATAATTTCGGACTTAAGAGGGATCTGGAAGCTGGTAAGACGTATTATACCTATGTTACCAGGCATGGTTCCAATACTACTGAAATAATCAGTTTTGACTATAATATTACGTGGTTTGGAGATATTGAAAGAACGATCACATTCGATGGCGAGACATCAGAGACCTACGAGATCCAGGTCGATGCTCAGACGGAGCATACCATTACCATGAATGTAACACCTCCGGGTGACGTTTCTGATTATACATATCAGTGGACCAGATATAATCATTTTACTGATTCCTATGATGTGATACCGGGAGCTACATCAGCTTCTTACACTATCGGTGAAGGCGCAGACCAGTATAGGGCATTTGTTATGCTTGACGGTTCTGCAAGATCAGCGGATTTTGTGATCGAGCGATATCATCAAAATGTCTCTTATGAAGATATGGTCGTTCATTCGCTCGGAGACGCGGGGGCTGAGACTGTTGCTGCTATCCCCGGTGTTACCGGGACTGATTCTACGGTAAGGAACCTTTCCTGTCCTCTTTACTGGTTGTTTTATGCCGATCCTGCACCGGAGGGACCTTATGATCCGGAGATGCCCTGGTCGACCGAAGATTGGGTAGAAGTTCCCGGATTTGATCATACGGTGATCGATCTGCTGGTCGGGGAAGAGGATTATTATCTGCCTGCCGGCAGTAACATCTTTGATTTCAACTGTGTATTTGTCGCTTTTGTTAAGAGCGATGAAAATACCTGTGAGATCAATCCGGATGAACCTTTATATGTTCAGCTTCATAAGGTACAAAGGGGTGAGGATGAATATAACGGGATGATCGGTATGGGAAATGCCACTACTATCCTTGATTGTAAGGTCTGTTCATTTACTCCCGAAGCATCCGGAACATATACTGTAACCTCGTCTGCCATCGAGGGCGGTGATCCTTATGTGGCAATCTTTGATTCCGATTACAGAAGTCTTTCCTATATGGATAACAGTAATGGCTACAACAGCCTCGAGCATCTCTGGGATGAACAGGACGATACCGGTACGGATCTGAACTTCTCGCTTTCCCAGCATCTTAACGGCGGTGAGACATATTATTTTGTTCTGTGGGCTTATGACCGTCATGCCTCATCTGAGATAACAGGCGCTGCATATACTGCTACTCTTACCTGTGATGAGTTAGATACCTTTAATGTAGGCCTGTCCGTCAATGGCAGCGGAACTGCTACGGCATCTCCGGCAGAAGGTAATTACGGTACTGAAGTAACGCTTACGGCGACTCCCGGCAGCGGATACCGATTTGTATCATGGGAGGTCATATCCGGAGGTGTTACTGTAACGGATAACAGATTTACCCTCGGTAATTCCGATGTACAGATCAGGGCTAACTTTGAGGCTATTCCCACAGAGGCTCCTGCCACCCCTGCACCTTCAACACCTACTCCTACGATCCCGCAGGATAATAACGGTTCTTCATCCGAAGGAGGTGTCGCGGGCTTTGTCGAGAGGCTGTATACCATAGCTCTCGGCCGTGCGTCCGACCCTGTCGGAAAGCGGGACTGGATCGATGCCATCACTCTCAGAGGTGAGACCGGAGCAGGATGTGCCCGCGGCTTTCTCTACAGCCCCGAGTTCCTGAATAAGGGTGTATCTAATGAAGAGTTCGTTGCTACACTTTACAGGACGTTCTTCGACCGTGAACCCGATCAGGCAGGATTTAATGCCTGGGTGGAAGTATTGAATAATGGTACATCTAAGGAAGAGGTAATTGAAGGATTCATCAATTCCACCGAGTGGGCTAACCTTTGCCTGTTCTACGGTATAAGAAACGGAGGAACAGGAGTTCCTAATATCGAGATCGAACCTAACCAGGCCACTATCGACTTTGCAACCAGACTTTACACCACTTGTCTTGGCAGAAGTGCAGATCAGGCAGGACTAATGGCGTGGGCACGTCAGCTCGCTAATCAGAGAGATACGGGAACAGGTGCTGCAAGAGGATTCTTCTTCAGTTCCGAGTTTACCGGCCAGAATGTATCTAACGGTGAGTATGTAACCAGGCTTTACAGGACGTTCATGAACCGTGAGCCTGAACAGGCCGGATTCGATGCCTGGGTTTCCCAGTTGGACAGCGGTGTAAGCAGGGGAGAGGTCTTTAACGGCTTTGCCCAGTCTATCGAGTTTGCACGTATCTGTGCACTTTACGGCATAGTCAGATAAGACTTGATCTACAGCTGATCTAACTATTACAGGCTGCCCTTCGGGGCAGCCTGTTTTTGCTTCAGGATTTTTGATAAAATAAACATAATATGCGATTGCGGAGGTTGCTATATGAATCTCAAACATCTTAAAATCAGGATTATCGGAATTGCTCTTACTTTGTCTATGCTCTCCGGAGGAGTTGTCGTATCTGCGGATGGACCGAATGTAACGGCGGCCCTTTCCTACGGTCAGACTGTACATGTTTCTCTGGCAGCAGGGGAACGTGGAAAGTTTTATTCTTTTACACCTGAGACATCAGGACTTTACTCGTTTTATTCTACAAATCAGCGCAGAGGAAATCCGTATCTGCAGTTTTATGATTCATCTATGCAGCTTATTGCAAGTGAAAATGATACAACTGATTGGAGTGATTTCAATCTTGTTTATGACTGTACTGCAGGTCAGACATATTATCTGTATGCAATGGAATATGATACTCCTGATGCTGCAGAATATGATCTCGGTGTCGGCTGGGGTGCTACGGGAACTGCTACAGGAGATGTCGCAAGTATAGTCCCTGTCTGGGGGAATTTTTACAGAGTCGGTGTCAGATCCGATTCATATCAGCTGGTGGTAAATCCTTTTTCGTGTGATGATACCGAATTTACGGTCTACTGGAGTGACGAGGATGGTCATGAAGTCGGGACCGGTAATACTTATACACCGGACCATTTCGGTAATTACGAATGTATTGTCAGGGGACCTGATCGATCGGTTGTGTTTTGGTTCACCGTATTCCACGATTATGAACTGCGCTTTGATAATGACAGTATGTTCGAATACATGCTCGTTGATAAGGATACCGATATATTGATCGATCCTGCATTCACGATCGCTGATCAGACCGTTGAAGTTCATAGTCAGAGGTGGAATGTTTTCCCGGATTTCGATGCTAACAGTAACCGTTCCGCTGAAATAATAGAACAGGATCCTCACGGATTTCTTTTTAGTGGGGGGATTCATGATTTTTCCTCCTTCTGGTTTCGGGATTATATACCTAATGGTTCATATAACGAGAAAGGGAAGTACATAACAGTATTTGTTATGGACGGTGAGACTGACGGTGTGCTCGTTCCGGATGAACCTGTCCATATAGAAACTGATAATAATGGTGAATGGTATGACATATTATTTAAAAAAGAAGATTATACATATCAGCAGATCTATTCTTTTACTTCACCTTCCGACGGAACTGCTACATTTGAAATTACTGATATAGTTAAAGGAGTTCCCTGCATAGTACTTTTTGATTCCGGCTACAACATGATCGGTTGTGTCAATGCAGCAGAACTGCTTTATTCTTACGGAAATAGAGTCTATCCTGGGTTTGATACAAGAGGAGTAT
>JAFZWN010000092.1 GCA_017617295.1 Clostridiales bacterium
TTCAAAAACTAAGATATACACATATCTGTAACACTGTTACACACCTGATATTATTGGTTTTTCTGGAGTTTTGAACAAATCTTCATCCCTTAATACTGCTATTACGGGTATATAAAAAATATTGCAAATATAGGATGCAAATTTGGCCTTTAATGAATTATAATAAGATATAAAAATTTTTGAACAACAGAAAGGATCTTAAGTTTTAATATGAAATTCAACTGTAAAAAAGAAGATCTTCTGGAAGCGGTATCTATAGTACAAAAGGCCATAAAGAATAATCATACAGTCAACATCCTGGACGGTATACTTATCCAGGTTGAAGATAAGGTAAAGCTCACGGGTTATGATCTCGAGACAGGTATCGAATCCGACCTCGAGTCCGATGTTATGGAAAAGGGTTCTGTAGTAGTTAATTCCAGACTTTTCGGTGATTACATAAAGAGCCTTCCCGACGGTATCGTTACCATCTCCTGCGATGACAGGTTCAGAGTTACCATCGTTACCGGAGAGACAAAGATCAACATCAACGGAACATCTTCCGAGACTTATCCGAAGATCCCCGTTATCGATACCAACGATAAGATAACGATCAGCCAGAAGGTATTGAAGAACATGATCGGCAATACTATTTTCGCCGTATCCAAGGATGATACGAGACAGTCCCTTACCGGCTGCTGCATGGAGAGTAACGGTTCTTCCCTTACGATGGTTGCCATCGACGGTTTCAGAATGGCACTCCGAAGAGCCGATATGGGATCCGGTTTCCCCGTAATGAACTTTATCATTCCCGGAAAGGCTCTTTCCGAGTGTGCCAAGATATTTGACGGCGATTCCGATGATAAGGAAGTCATCGTTTATCCCTCATCCAACCATCTTCTCTTTGATGTCGGAGATGTAAGGATCGTATCCAGGCTCATTCAGGGACCTTTTGTAAACTATAATTCCATCATCCAGAAGAATCCCAAGAGCGTTATGACTATAGACAGGAAGAAACTCCTGAGCGCTTCGGAACGTGCTTCCATCGCTATCTCCAATGACGAGAGAAGAAGCCCCGTAAGGCTCTCTAATACTTCCAATCCTTCGGTTCTTACGGTCTGCGCCAATACTGAAGGTACCAATACGGAAGACTCCATCGATATATCCATGACGGGCGAGAACATCGATATCGATTTCAATAACAAGTATCTTATCGATGCACTTAAGAATATCGAGAACGATACCATAAAGATGGAGTTCAACGGAAGCCAGGGACCCTGCATCATTCTTCCGGAAGAAGGAGACGATTTCCTTTATCTGATACTTCCTATTAGAAGATAATGATAATAAGAAATATATCTCTTGAGAATTTCAGAAACTACGGAAGGCTTGACCTGGATGTCGGGCCTTCTGTTAATATTGTCTGTGGAAATAACGCCCAGGGAAAGACAAATCTCGTGGAAGCCATCAGTGTATGCTCCTGTATCACTTCCCACAGGACTTCCAAGGACAGGGATCTGATAAAGTCAGGAGAGAGCGGATATAAGATATGTCTGGAATTTGACGGCAGCGGTTATTACGGCAGCGTGGCATCTCTGGAGAATCAGTATCTTACCGAGAGATCTCCTCTCAATAATTCCGGCAAACCCAGAAGACAGCTTAAGATAGATGGCCTTCTTACGACGCATACTAACGAGTATCTGGGGCATTGTAACACTGTTATATTTGCTCCGGAGGACTTAAATATCGTAAAAGGAGCTCCCCAGCACAGGAGAAAGTTCCTGAATATGCTGATAAGCAAGGTCTCCCCTTCATATTATGACCTGATCGCCAGGATGAACCGCTGTATCATACAGAAAACGGCTCTTATAAAGTCATACAGAGGCAATGATGCCTATATAAGAAACGATGATTTTGACTTCTGGGATATTACGATGGCCGATCTGTCGTCTGAGATAATCATCAAGAGGATGAGATTCGTCAATATGATCTCCAAAAAGGCCTCAGAGCACCATTCCGTCATATCAGACGGCAGAGAGGTCTTATCCGTGTCATATGTTGGAATGCCGTTCTACAGGGAGATCGAGGATCATCTTAAGGAAAAAGGCCTTATCGAAGGCTTTTATGCCGAGAATATGGACGAGAATGTCTATCTTGAGGTCAAAAAACTTATAGATTCATATCTCCGCGCGGCTTTCAGGAAGAGCAGGAAGAATGATATTGAGAAAGGCATATGTACGATAGGCATCCACAGGGATGATATCGATATCAAGCTTAACGGCATGGTCATGAGGACATACTGCTCTCAGGGGCAGCAAAGGTCTGCGGCGCTTGCGCTGAAGCTTGCCGAACTCGAGATACTAAGGAAACATTATCATTCCTCTCCTGTCCTTCTTCTGGATGATGTATTCTCGGAACTCGATAAAGGCCGCAGGATGGGTCTTCTGGCCGGCATGGACAATGCCCAGATATTCATTACCTGTACAGACCGCGAATATATAGAGAAAGAGCTCGACAGCTTCCTTCTTAAGGATGTTGAACCGGCCTTTTTCCGCGTCATGAACGGTACAGTTGAAAGGGAATCCTGAAAGGCGGTCATATAATGATCGTTTTTTATATAATTCATCTAACTTTCCCTATAATTATAATAAGCATATTATGATATAATTATTAGGCTGCTGATATGGCCTATTAGGCTTTTGAAGCACACGAAAAGGAAATTATACCGTCAGCATGGTACAAAGGGCATTTGGAGGCATTTATGTACGTTCATCTGGGAGGTGAGGTCACCGTATCATCCGATACTCTGATCTCGGTCATAGATCTTGAGACCGTCCCCCCTTCCCTTCGTACCGTAAGCGACCTTATAGCATCCGAAGAAGAGAAGAACAGGCTTCAGTATATCTCCGGTGATATACCCAAATCCCTGATCATCACAAGGGATAGGACTTATGTCAGTCCGATATCGGTGGGAGTCTTAAGAAAAAGGACCGAAAACGGTACGATCGACATAATGTAACAGTGTTAAAAATAAAAAATAAATAATAATGGTAAGGAGTATTTGATAAATGAGTGACGAAAAAGAAAACAAAAGTTCTGGAGAGGTCGACATCTACTTCCAGCCTGTCGAAGAGGTTGATGATGACGACCTGAGAAACCTGGCGGAGAATCCCAGAGCCCTTACTGAAGATTTCAGCGAGGAATCCATAGGTGATCTTGCCGAGGTAACTGCCGGACAGGATGAGTTCGACACACATAATGCCAGCGAATATGATGAGGGAGATATCCAGGTCCTCGAAGGTCTCGAGGCTGTAAGAAAACGTCCCGGAATGTATATCGGTGATACGACGCTTAGAGGTCTCCATCATCTCGTATATGAGATCGTCGCCAATTCGGTAGATGAGGCTCTCGCGGGAAGATGCGATACTATAGACGTAATCTTGAATAAGGACGGTTCAGTTACGGTAAAAGATAACGGATCGGGAATTCCCGTAGGACCTCATCCGAAGCTCGGGATCCCCACTGTAGAAGTAGTACATACCGTACTTCACGCAGGCGGTAAGTTCGGCGGCGGCGCATATACCGTTTCCGGCGGACTTCACGGCGTCGGTGCATCCGTTGTTAATGCACTTTCCGATAAGATGACCGTTCAGGTCAAAAGAGAAGGAAAGATATTTGAGATCGGTTTTGAAAAGGGTAAGACAACAGAACCCCTTGATGTTGTAGGTACATGTGATCCTTCAGATACCGGTACTATCACTACTTTTATCCCGGATAACTCCATTTTCCCGGATATCAGATTTGATTTTGACTCCATGATCACAAGATACAGGGAAATGGCTTTCCTTAATAAGGAAGTAGCAATCAATCTCTGTGATGCAAGAGGAGAGACCGAGATAAAGAAGCACCTTCATTATGAAGGAGGTATCATTTCCTTCGTTGAGTACCTTAACAAGAACCGTGAGGCTATCAATCCCCAGCCCATTTATTTTGCGACAATTAGCGGAGAGAACTTTGTCGAGATCGCGATGCAGTATAACGATTCCTATCAGGAGAGCGTTTATTCCTATGCGAATAATATTGCCACACCTGAGGGCGGTACGCATCTCGTCGGCTTCAGAAATGCACTTACGAGAGCGATAAACAATTATGCCAGGAAGTATAAGTTCCTGAAGGATGCCGATAAGAACCTCCAGGGTGATGATACCAGAGAAGGTCTGGCAGCCATCATATCCGTTAAGCTTCCGGATCCCCAGTTCGAGGGACAGACAAAGTCCAAGCTCGGTAATGCCGAGATCAGACCTCTTGTCGATACGGCTGTATACGATAAGCTCTTCACATTCCTCGAGGAGCATCCCGATATGGCTAAACTCATCATCGACAAGTGTCTTTCTGCCAGCAGGGCAAGGGACGCTGCGAAGAAGGCCCGTGAGATGACGAGAAGGAAGACGGTATTCGAGAATAACTCCCTTCCGGGTAAGCTTGCAGACTGCCAGTCCAACGAAGCCGAATTCTGTGAGATATTTATCGTTGAGGGAGATTCCGCAGGCGGATCCGCCAAGCAAGGTCGTGAGCGTAAGTATCAGGCTATCCTTCCTCTGTGGGGAAAGATGCTCAATGTAGAGAAGGCCAGGATCGATAAGGTTTATTCCAACGAGAAGCTTCAGCCCGTCGTTCTTGCACTCGGTGCAGGAATCGGTGATGAATTCGATGAGAGTAAGCTCCGTTATCACAAGGTTATCATTATGGCCGATGCCGATGTTGACGGATCTCACATCAGGACACTACTCCTTACATTCTTCTTCAGACATCTCACACCTCTGGTAACCGGTGGATATGTTTATATCGCATGTCCTCCGCTTTATAAGGTCTATAAGGGTGAGGAAGCTTATTATGCATATGACGATAAGGAAGTGGAGGAGATAAAGGAGAGAACGGGATGGACAAATCCTCTTATCCAGCGATTCAAAGGTCTCGGTGAGATGAGTTCCGAGCAGCTCTGGGATACGACGATGAATCCCGCTACCCGTAAGCTCCTTCGAGTAAGCCTTGAAGATGCCCAGGCAGCAGACGAGACATTCTCACTCCTTATGGGCGATCAGGTTGAGCCCAGAAAGCAGTTCATTCAGGAAAACGCTACAATGGCGAACATCGACACCTGATCCTGATTGTTCCACGTGGAACAATTACAGATCCAAAAGAAATGACCGGCAGGATTGTTCCACGTGGAACAATCCTGTTTTTTAATGTAAACATATTGAAATAATAAAAAACACTAATAATGATAATATATTATTATATAAAATGAAAAGGGAGATAAGTGTATGGCTCTGGTTATCGCTATCGCAAATCAAAAGGGAGGAGTCGGTAAAACGACAACAACGGTAAGTCTGGCCGCATATCTCGGCAAAAAACGTAAGAAAGTGCTTGTCCTGGATCTGGATCCGCAGGGAAACGCTACAAGCGGACTCGGAATAGACAAGGGACAGATCGAAGATTCGATTTACGATGTGATAATCAATGATATTGATATTACAGACGTGATCTGCGAGACATCGGCAAAGAATGTCGATATCTGTCCGACAAACATTAATCTGGCAGGTGCAGAACTGGAACTCGTATCAGCCATCTCCAGGGAACAGGTGCTGAAAAATGCACTTAAACCCGTTCTGGATGATTATGATTTCATTATAATCGACTGTCCTCCGTCCCTGGGGCTTCTTACGATCAATGCCCTTACAGCATCTAACGGGATCATCATCCCTATCCAGGGTGAGTATTATGCTCTCGAAGGTCTTACACAGCTTATCGATACAGTAAATGTCGTTAAGAAAAAACTGAATCCCGACATCTCGATAATGGGAGTTGTCCTCACCATGTTTGACAGAAGGACACAGCTTACCAGACAGGTAAAAGAAGAGGTGGAGAACTACTTCGGTGACAAGGTCTTTAAGACTCATATCCCGAGGAATGTAAGGCTGGCCGAAGCACCCAGTCACGGTCTCTCGATCTGTGATTACGATGCTTCCTCCAAGGGCGGAAAGGCATACGAGGAGCTCGCGGCAGAGGTAATAAGAAAGGCTAAGAACTTTAAGTGAGGAAAAACAATATATAGATGACCGTCTATATATTAACTGAAAGGAGAACCGGAAATGGCAGGCAGAAATACTACTAAGACCACCAAAGGATTAGGCAAGGGTCTGGGCGCACTTCTTTCGACGGAAGGCATACCCGAGAACAAAGGAGATTCCGTAGTCGAACTAAAGATAAATGATATATCTCCCAACGACGGACAGCCAAGAAAGAACTTCGACGAGACAGCATTACAGGAACTCTCGGATTCCATTAAGGAGAACGGTGTAATACAGCCTATAATCGTTCAGAAGAGCGGCTCCGGCTACAGGATAGTGGCAGGGGAGAGGCGATGGAGAGCATCGCGAATGGCGGGTCTTAAGGTCATTCCCGCGATCGTCCGTGAGCTTACCGATCAGCAGACTATGGAGCAGGCTCTTATAGAGAATCTTCAGAGAGAGGACCTGAATCCTCTTGAAGAAGCATATGCAATGCAGAATCTTTTAAAGTCACATAAGATGAGTCAGGAGCAGCTCGCCAAGAAGCTCGGCAAACCGAGAGCAACGATCGCAAACACGGTACGACTCATAAATATAGATGAATCTTTACAGGACTTCATAAGGAACGGAGATCTCTCCGCGGGACATGCCAAGGCGCTACTCGCTCTGAAGGATCCCGAAGATCAGAGAAAGGTCGCCGATATAATAATCACCAAGGATTATAATGTCCGCCAGACCGAGGATTATATCAGATCTTATATATGGCAGCTCGAGAATCCTTCCGCGAACGAGAAGAAGGCGAAGAAGGAACTGAGTCCCGCTTTCGAACTGTCACAGAAGGAAGTCGAGACCAAGCTCAAGAAGAGCCTGGGTTCGAGAGTAAAGCTGAAGGTATCCGACAGCGAGACCGGTAAGGGTAAGATCGTTATCGATTATAAGAACTACGAAGATCTCGACAGACTGATCGAGCTTCTGAGCGAATAAAGGATAAGGAGAGCAGTAATGAGCAAGGCTACAGTATTTATAACAGACGGAACCGAAGAGGTGGAGTGCCTGACAACCGTCGATATCTTAAGAAGATCGGGCGTGGACGTCCAGCTTGTCGCCGTATCGGACAAAAGAGAGATCTTGTCATCCCATAAAGTGCTGATCACGGCCGATCTGGCATTTGACGAGGCATCTTACGATGACAGCGATCTGCTGTTCCTCCCGGGAGGAATGCCGGGCACTCTTAATCTGGACGCCCACGAGGGCCTTAAATGCCTTTTAAAGCGCTTCGCCGATGAGGATAAGTATATTTCGGCTGTTTGTGCCGCACCGTCCGTTCTGGGCAATCTGGGGCTTCTGGACGGCAAGCGTGCCACATGCTTCCCCGGATTCGAAGATAAGCTCGGAACGGCGACCTATACGGCCGAGGGAGTAACCAGGGACGGAAAGATAATAACGGGAAGAGGATTGGGATTCTCCGTGGATCTCGCTCTGGAGCTCGTAAAGATCCTTGAAGGCGAAGAGAAAGCCTCCGACATGAAGGTCAGGATCCAGCATCCCGATACGGTCTGATACGGTAAAAAAAGCATAAGAAAACAGCCTCCGATCATTGAAGACCGGGGGCTGTTTTACGTGGAACAATTGTAACCGTGATCACTTCTTTCTGATCGGGATCCAGAGCTCGCAGAAAACGTCTTCTCTTTCTCTGTCGAAATAGAGCTCGTAATCCGTCTGTTCCGCGGCTTCGTAGCCCATCTGGGGAAGGAACTCCTTATAGAACATCGACCATGTCTCCGTGATGCAGTCGCCGTTCTTGCCCTTGCAGTCGAAAACCACATAAGTTCCCGGCGTCACATCCCAGATCTTAAAGCCGGCTTTCTCCAGTTCCTTCTGATCATAAGGCGCAGTGTCCTCGTCGACGATGATGCCTATTCCGTAATCGAATGTCCCGGGGCCTCCCGTGGTCGGAGTGCATAATCCGTAAAGGTCTCTCTTTCCGTCTTCCCTGAGCATCCAGATCGGGCCGAGCATCTTGTTCTCGTTGACCTCTGCCCAGAAATCCGCGATCTCGTGGTTATCGTCATCATTGATGATCTCGTTATTGAAGCTTCTTACCAGTGCGATAAACTTCTTCTGTTCTGTCTGTACGATCTTGTAATCCATGTTCTTTCCTCCTTGGACGGTAAGTCTGATAGTCAGGGGGTTGAAAAGGACGAGCTTTGCGGAGTCTTCTCTGGCGAGCCTGGGCGCGATGCCGTGAAACCTCGTAAAAGCCTTTGTAAAGCTCTCGGGGGTCTCGTATCCGTACTTCAGCGCGATATCCGTTATCCTGGCATCGCTCTGACGCAGTTCCCTTCCTGCCAGTGACAGGCGGCGGTTCCTTATATAGGTGTTGGCGGTCATCCCGGTCAGAAAGCTGAAAGCCCTGTGAAACTCGTAGCTAGAAGTGTGCACGTGCTTCGCCACGTCTTCATAGTTGATCTGATCCAGGAGATGCTCTTCCATATAAGAGATCGCCTGCTGCATTGCCGCTATCCATTCCATAGTGTTCTCCTCCTGTTGATGTCCATTCTAGGAGTAAACGGTTTTCTTTACATTTCCCCGTTTGCGAAGATCTGTCAGGATCCTTATCCCGGCATTCATAAGAACAGTATAAATATACGGGACCCTTATATCAAATCAATCGGAGAGGGCTGAGATAAACTTCATAAACGATCTTCTGCCTTCTTCTGTACGCTTAAATACCCCTGCGCATTCCAGGATCTTTCCGAAAGTCTTTCCGATCTCAAGGCGTATTATCTCTTCGGCTTTACCGGTATCTTTGAGTTCCGAGGGATCATAAAGCCCGGCCCAGGAGAGATACCACCGATAATGCTTTCCTATGACTCCGTCATCAGAGAAATCCGTACCTTCCGATACGGCTTTGGACAGAAGTCCGATCTCGGTCTTTAATCGGGCAGGGAGTATGGCCAGACCCATTACTTCGATGAGTCCGATATTCTCCTTTTTTATGTTGTGATATTCGCTGTGAGGATGGTATACGCCGAGGGGGTGTTCTTCTGTCGTAATGTTATTACGGAGAACCAGATCCAGTTCGTACTTACCGTCTTTATTAACACGCGCGATAGGCGTTACCGCATTATGTCTGACGCCGTCATCCGTACGGGCGATAATGAATGCCTCTTCGTCGCCGTAACTGTTCCACGTGGTGATAATGTGATCGGCCAGATCCGTGAGCCTTTCGATATCGTCTCCGCTGATCCTTATGACCGACATGGGCCACCTTACAATACCCGCCGATATATCTTCATAACCCTTTACCTTAAACGTCTTCTCGACCGGCGCTTTGGCCATCGGGAAAGTATAGCATCCGCCCTGAAAATGATCGTGGCTCAGTATCGATCCGCCGACTATCGGGATGTCCGCATTCGAACCCGCGGTATAGTGCGGGAACTGCTCGACAAAGAGAAGGAGCTTATGTACCGTCGCGCGGTCTATCTTCATCGGAACATGCGCTTTATTAAGTATTATGCAGTGCTCGTTATAGTAGACATAAGGTGAATACTGAAGGAAGTAATCCTCGCCTCCCAGGCTGATCGGGATGATCCTGTGATTCTGTCTTGCGGGACGCGTGAGATCCCCGCTGTAACCCTCATTCTCGGGGCACAGGAGACACTTCGGATAAGACGTGCTCTTAGCCTTTCCCGCCGCGGCGATATCGCGCGGATCCTTCTCGGGCTTGCTCAGATTGATCGTTATATCGAGTTCGCCGTATTCCGTCTTTGCGAGCCATTTCTCATCCTTGGCTATCCTGTCCGTACGGATATAATTCGTGGCTTTGGAGAAAGAATAATAGTAGTCGGTCGCCTCTTTTGAAGATGACTTTTTCTTCTCTTCGAAAGTCTTTATAACGGCAGACGGAGGCGGGGTCAGAATCCCCATTATCTTCGTGTCGAAAAGATCCTTCGAATTCATCGTGTCGCTTGTGAGTATCCCGTCTTTGAGCGCTTCTTCGATGATGTCGTTAAGGATAAGATCAAGCGGGCGGTAAGACCCGGCTTCGACATCCGTTATCTCGGTCACGCCGAGGGCCTCCGCCAGACGGTTGACCGTATATATCTTATCGAGAGGATCGATGAGACCCTTATCTTCCGCATATAAGACCAGTTCCTTGATGAGAAGATCCGTCATACTGAAAAAACCTCCTTCAGATCACTTTTATTCCGCCGTATTTCCTTATGGAGAGGATGCTGCACGATCCCTCTCCGAATACGCTTTCCATCGTCTTTTTATATGCTTTTGTATTCTCCTTTTTTACGAATGCCTGAATGGTACCCGCGAAGCCTCCTCCGTGAACCCTGCAGGCTTCGTCTTCTCCGAGGACCGCTTCGCTCACGGCCAGTGCGAGAGAGACCGGCTGGTTCTCCGGAGCCGAAGATACATAGACATTTTGAAGGAACTTGAAAGACGAGTTGCCGGATGCTCTTATAGTGCAAAGAAACGACTCTATATCGCCTTTTTCCAGAGCATTTGCCGCTTCCTTCGCACGCTTTGTCTCCGATACGAAATGCAAGGCGCGAAGAACAGATCTGTCTCCCGCATTCTTACGGAGCATCTTTATATTTGAGATGATGTCCTCGCAGGTCACATCGTGAAGATCTTTCTGACCCAGAAGAGACGCGATCTTTCCCATCTCTTTTGTCACCGCGGCATATTCCCCGGTGAGCCCGGCGTGAGAACCTTTTGTATCCGTAATACAGATATCGTATCCGAAGGAAGCGGTATCGAGTTCGAGCCTTTTTACGAGGGGGGATCCCGGATCGCTGAAATCGATGGCGACAAGGCTTCCGACGGCACTGGCGGTCTGATCCATAAGCCCGCAGGGCTTACCGAAAAACATGTTCTCGGAGAGCTGTCCTGCCTTCGCGATCTCGATCTGCGGGATAGTCATATCGTTAAAGAGTCCCGATATAACGGTTCCGATCGCGGTCTCAAAAGCCGCTGATGACGAGAGGCCGGAGCCGGATAAGACATCGCTCGTGATATATGCGTCAAACCCGCCGGTCTGATAACCCTTGCTGCGGAGCGCATAGAGCACGCCCCTGATAAGCGCCGCGGAACCGAATTCCTTACGGGGAGAGAGGTCGTCCGTCGATACCGTGATCATGTCGAGGCCTTCCGATAAGACTCTTACGGTATCCGTGCCGTTAACTTCTGCGACCGCGATAACGTCAACGTTAACTGATGCCGCCACCACGCTGCCTCGCTGGTGATCTGTATGATTGCCGCAGATCTCGGTCCTGCCGGGGGCGCTGTAGATCGAGGCGCCGTCGGAGGAGCGGCCGAAGATCTCTTCGTATCTCCTGACCGCGTTACCGTACCGCTCCTTCTGCGTGGAACAGTTATCACCGTAGATATCCTTAAAGTCGATGTCAGATACTTCTAACATGGCATGCCCCTCCGTAATATATCTTTATAACCCGATGATAATATCTGTTTACTAAATTGTCAATACAGTTTACTAAAAACATCGTCAAAATCCTTTGCAATCGCCGCGTTTTCGTGATATCATTTGTTTACTAAACAAATGCGTCAGCAGGTAAACGGGAGATCGTTAATGGCAAATATAAGAGAAGTGGCAAAGAAGGCGGGAGTATCCCCCGCGGCGGTATCGAGGATACTCAACAACGATCCGGCGCTGTCGGTAACGCAGGAGACCAGAGCCAGGGTCAGAGCCGTCGCCAGGGAGATGGGCTATAAGATCAATTCAAAGGCTTCCAAAGCGAAGTTCCGGATAGGCATACTTCAGTGGTTTTCCGCTGAACAGGAGATGGCTGACGACTACTATCTCAATATCAGGAAGGGGATAGAGGATTACTGCGACAAGAACTCGGTCGAGATAGTAAGGAATTACCGTTCCGACATGGAATACAAGGATAATCCGGAGGATCTCGACGGCATGATATGTATCGGCAAGTTCTCCGATGACGAGGTGAAAAAGCTCATAAAGAAGAACAGTAATATTGTTTTCGTTGATATGGAGGTCGATAAAGCCGATATCACGACGATAATGCCGGATCTGTACCGCGCGGCCATGGATTCCCTCGAATATCTCGAGGAACTCGGACATAAGAGGATCGCTTATATAGGCGGTGTCGAGTATGCTTTCGGGTCAAAGAAGGAACCCGTTAAGGATCTTCGCCGCAAGGCGTATCTCCGTTTTATGAGAAGAAGGGGAGATCGGTGGGATGACATTTTAGAGGAAGGCGAATTTACCGCGTCCTCGGGATACGAACTGACAAAGAGATTACTCGGCAGATACTACGGGAAAAAGAAGTCAAAGGATGCGCCGACGGCCATATTCGCGGGAAGCGACGCCATGGCGATAGGCGCCGTAAAAGCGATCAGGGAAGCGGGGCTTGCGGTTCCTGATGATATCTCCGTTATAGGCATAAACGATTCCAATATGAGTTCTTTTGTGGAGCCGCCCTTAACGACCGTAAAGGTGCCTTCCTACGATATGGGGCAGTATGCGGCGAATATTCTTCTCATGTCATCGAACCTGACCGTGAGCTCGCCTCTCAAGGCAATGGTCCCCTGTACTCTGATTCAGCGTTCCTCGTGCTCGGGGATATCGATTATCTGATATCCGCAGGCATTTATTATCTTTGTTCCGGACGGGTGATCGATCGAAGTCCTGATATTCCTTCCGTAATTGGTGTGGACGTGTCCGTGGAGCATAACGGCCGGTCTGTAACGGTTCATAACATTGTTAAATGTCTCAAAACCGTGGTGAGGAAGGTCCTCGAGGTCGCCGTAACCCTTCGCGGGGGCGTGTGTGACCAGTACGTCGACTCCGCACACTGCCGCTTTGGGAGCGAGCCGGGCGGCACGCAGCTGCATATGCGTCTCGGAATACATATTGAGACAGTTTTTCCTGTATTTCATGCTTCCGCCCAGTCCCATGAAACGGATACCCTTGTAGTTATATATCTTGTCTTCGATGCATATCGCGCCCGCTGGCGGTTCCTTATTCAGATTGTCGTCGTGATTGCCCCTGACATATAACATGGGGACATTGACCATCGTGATAAGAAAATCCAGATAACCGGGCTTGAGATCTCCGCAGGAGACTATGAGTTCCACGCCTTCCACGCGCTCTTTGGTGAAGTGATCGTAGAGGATACGGCTCTCAACGTCTGCGACTGCGAGTATCTTCATAAGCCTTAGATTCCTTCCGTTACCGATGCCATGGGTACGATCGGGAGACCGTTGGCTTTTACCGTTTTCTGTGCCGATTCCGTCAGTTCTTCGAACGAAGGGATGGATCCGATGATATTGTCGTTCAACCAGTTCATCTTGATTATCTCCTCGTTTGTAAGTCTCGGACTCGAAGCATCCTTGATGAGACCTTCGGTCGATCTCAGTTCCCCGTCGAAAGGAGTACATACATCGGCCGTTATCGTCTTCTTGATGGCGGATATCAGTTTGTCCGTACTGTAGGGTATAGTACTGCACTTATATATGTCAATAACCCCGGAGGACATTCCCCACCAGTAATTGATCGCCTTGTCCTTATTCTCGCCTTCGTGGGCTTCGACATCCCAGGCGTCGTTTAAGACCGACTGAACGATCAGTTCGTAGTACTTGCCCCAGTTCCACAGGGGAAAGGCGTAGTTCGTGATGCTGCCGTCGTCGTTTATGTAATAGAGTCCGTACTCGTTATCAGAATTCGTCGGTCTGATGAGGTCGGGACCCGATACAAGACGGAGGTTATTGTCACGGATGTATTCTCTCCAGTATTCGTCCTTGAGACAGGACCATGTGAGATATATCTTCGCTTCGGGATCGACCATGGATGCGCCTATTGCGAATGCGTTTATGTTGGCGACATTTCCGCAGATGGGATAAGTCGATACATAGCCGATCCGGTGATCCTTGGAAAGCGTCGCCGCGAGGACTCCGAGCAGGAGCTTCGCCTCGTACATCCTTCCGTAATATGTCCTGACGGCGTCATGCGACAGATGTACGGAACAGTTCAGGAACTTGATGTTCGGGTGTTTTACCGCTGCCCTCAGTGCGTGCTCCATCTGAATGGGGGACGTCGTAAAGATCATGTCGGCGCCGTCTTCGGCTGCGGCCTTCACCGCTTCGTCGAAGTCTTCCTCGGTGGCATTGCAGTCGCATGCCAGAGTCTTGACGATACCCGGGAAAGCGGCTTCGAGATCGAGACGTCCTTTCTCGTGCCAGTTGATCCATCGGGACTTCGTGGCATCGCCGTCGTAAAGGAACAATATCTTCAGAGGATGCTGCTCGCTGTACGGCGTCTTTTTCATGATCGTGTCGATGATCGGTATGGTCGTCTTCTTCTCGAGGACGGGTTCCTCGGAGAAGGTGATCTGATTACCGAACGCTCTGATCCTGATCTCTTTCCATATAAGGTTAAGGTTCTTTCTTATCTCATCGTCCGTCGCGTTTATTAGCGTGTCGAACTTATACATTCCCAGATACACCAGGAATGCGTCGCCGGGAGTTATGTTAAAGGACTTTCCGCCGTTACCGAGATAGATCTTCGCGAAGTTATAGAAGACCGATCTCAGTTCCATTACCAAGTCTTCGTCCCACGGTTCTTCCAGGTCTTTTCCGAGATATTCGGCGAGCTTCTCGTACGAACCCTGCTCGGTAAAAGTGATGTTATATAATCTCGTGCATTTGAAGAACTTCAGGAACTCGTAATAGATCACGACTTCCGGATCGTCGCTTAACTCGGGCAGTATCCTCGTTACGGTCGCGAGAATGGTAGGCTGCTCGATGTATTTCAATACCGATACCCGCTTGTTGCCCTCGAGCACATAGAATTTGCCCATGAACTCGATGACCTTTACGGCATCGGATATTCCCGATTCGAGCTGATAGTTATATACACCGATCCACTTGGTACCGAATTCGGTCTCGGGAGGAAGGATGGGCATGAAGTTTCTCGCGAAAGACTCCTGTCTTCCCATCGTTACCGTACCTACCACCTGCGAGAGCGGGATCTCTCTGGTCCCTATGCTCTCCTCCTTCATGGTCGTTCTCTTCTCGAGCATGTGATCCAATGCTGGCAGGTAAGGATAGCGGCCTTCGCTCATCGCCTTCTGGTACTCCTTGGTACCGAGCTTTCTGGCTTTTACATATTCATCCCATGCAGTTGCCATTTCTTTTTCACTCTTTTCTTATTCCGTTTTTCTTTTTTCATTATTTCTTCTGTTGCCTGCCCGTATTTTATCACATGGGACGGAGACAGACTGTATAAGAAATGCGGCACGGTAAGGGACAGTTTGTGGTAATCTATCGAACGATCCGTGAGGTGAAGGTTGATATCCTTTCGTTAAAATGGGAAAATCAGAACAGCGGCATCGGGAGCCCGTGAGGCTCCCGTTTATATTTTTATAAAGGAGAAGAACTGTATGGCAAAGACACTTGAAGACATCAGGAAGATGATCGAAGACAACGGCATTGAGATGATCGATTTCAAGCTCACCGACGTTGACGGCAGATGGAGACACTTAAGTATCCCGGCCAAGAGACTCTCGGAGAGCACTATGGAACACGGCATCGGTTTTGACGGATCCAATTACGGATATGCTCCCGTAGAGAATTCCGACATGGTATTCGTACCCGTCCTCGATTCGGCTGTCATCGACCCTTATATGGAAGTTCCGACGATCTCCATGATCGGTGACGTAAAGGTCATCGAGCTTCCTAAGAACAAGCCTTTTGACCAGTACCCCAGAAACGTTGCCATAAGAGCTCTCGAATATATGAAGGAGCTGGGCGTGGCTGACAGGATGGTGATCGGACCCGAGTACGAGTTCTATATCTTTGACGACATCAGCTATAACGTCGAGTCACACAGCCTGTCGGCTGATATCTTTACTCCCCAGGCTCCCTGGGCGGCCGGAACGGAATATAACAACCAGGGCTATCAGATCGCTCACGGCAAAGGCTATCACACCTCTCTTCCCATGGATATACATAACGATCTGAGGTCACGGATGTGCCTTTCCATGGAGGAGTTCGGTATCGATGTAAAATACCATCACCATGAGGTCGGAGGCTGCGGCCAGATGGAGATCGAGGTGGAGCTCGGCGATATGTTAAAGCTCGCCGACGATACGATGTCCGCCAAGTATGTCATCAAGAACGAGGCTGTCATGAGCGGCTGTACTGCCACGCTTATGCCCAAGCCTCTCGCAAACGAGGCCGGTAACGGCATGCATGTTCATATGCTCCTCTTTAAGGACGGCAAGCCCGTCTTCTACGATGAAGAGGGTTATGGTCAGCTCAGTAAGGAAGCGCACTGGTTCATCGGGGGACTCCTGAAGCATGCGAGATCCCTCTGTGCCATAACGAATCCTTCCACCAATTCCTATAAGAGACTCGTTCCCGGATTCGAAGCACCCGTTACCATCGGCTATGCCACCAGTAACAGATCCGCGGTCGTCCGTATCCCCGCATACGCCAAGACGCCTGAGACGAAGAGATTCGAGCTCCGTAATCCCGACGCCACATGTAATCCCTATTATGCCTATGCGGCCATCCTTATGGCCGGATTGGACGGCATAAAGAATCAGATAGATCCTCAGAAGAACGGATGGGGTCCCTATGACTTCAATCTCTATAAGCTCTCCGATGAGGAGAAGGCAAAGATCGAGAGCCTTCCTTCATCGCTTCACGAGGCCATAGAGGCGTTAGAGCAGGATCACGAATACCTGACAGCCGGAGGAGTCTTCCCGCAGAGACTCCTCGACCAGTTGATATCAAGAAGAAAGGCAGACAACAGTTACATCACCAAGCTCCCTCATCCCGCGGAGTTTGAAATGTACTACGATCTGTAAGAGGAATCTATGAGGATCAGAAAACTATCCGCACTATTTGCCCTGCTGTTCTGCTTCACGGCATTCTCCCCGTTTGCCCATGCCGACACGGACGACGCGGGCATAGAGGCTTTCGTCACGAGGCTCTATGACCTGGCGCTTCAAAGACAGCCCGACGAGGCGGGTCTTATGCAGTGGACGTCACTTCTTTCCGAGCGTAAGGCAACAGGCATCTCCGTAGCTTACGGCTTTATCTACAGCCCCGAATACCAGAGCAGGAACATGAGCGACGAAGACTATACCGAGCTCATGTACCGTATGTTCTTCGGACGAGAGTCGGATCCGGAAGGCAAGGCATCCTGGCTTTCTGTATTGGATGCTCATCCCGGGGCAGAGGGCAGGGAAGAGCTGTTCTACGGCTTCGCTGCATCACAGGAGTTCTCCGATCTCTGCGCATCCTACGGGATAATCAGAGGCGATTATATCATCGGCAGGAACATGGACAGTGTAAACGGCATCAATCTCTTCGTTGACAGGCTCTACCGTCTGGTCCTCGGAAGGGAATGCGATATGCCCGGCATGACCGACTGGACACGCTCCCTGGCAGGCGGTGAGATAACCGGAACGGGCGCGGCATACGGTTTCTTTTTCTCTCCCGAATATGAAGGCAGGAACAGGAGCAGCGAGGAGTATGTCGAAGACCTCTATAACGCTTTTATGGGCAGAGCTTCCGATGAAGCCGGCAGACAGGCGTGGCTCGGTGTTATCGCAGGCGGCGCCTCCCGCGAGGAAGTATTTAACGGCTTCGCGATGTCTTCGGAATTTGCCGCGATCTGCGAGAGTTACGGGATACTTAGAGGAGACCCGATAAGGATCTCCGGAGGACATGTCGTATGCATAGATCCCGGCCATTCGAGCGTCGTGGCAAGCGGCGTCGTACCTCTGGGTCCCGGGTCCTCGACGACCAAGCTCGCCGACACATCGGGAACATACGGCAGATGGAGCCACACTCACGAGTATGAGCTTAATCTAGATATCGCGATCCTCTTAAGAGCCGAGCTCGAGAGCAGAGGCTACACCGTCGTCATGACCAGAGAAGACAATAATACTCCCGTTGACTGCGTCACCAGAGCCCGCATCGCAAACGAGAATGCCGAGCTCTCGGTAAGGCTTCACGCCGATGCCCTGGATAATTCATCCGCCAACGGAGCCGTTGCCATCTGTATAACTGATCATAATCCCTGGAATCCGCAGACCTATTCCGGATCGCGCCTTCTGGCCGACAGCCTGATAAGCGAATACTGCAGCGCCACGGGAATAAGGAACAGAGGCGTCTCCGAACAGGATGACATGACCGGAAACAACTGGAGCACCGTTCCATGTGTCCTTTTCGAGATGGGATTCATGACTAATTACAGCGACGACATGAACATGAACGATCCATCTTTCAGAACGCGCATGGTGACGGGTCTGGCTAACGGCATCGACAGATATTTTGAGAACGCTTCTTAAGGGATATATCCTTCCCGTTGACAAAAAAGTTGATCAGGGGGCGTCACCGAATCATTCGGTGACGCTCTCGTTGTATTTAACGAAACTTCCCTCGGAAAAATAATATGAGACGGCACGGGTACCGTTCGTCTCCGTTACGTAAACGGTGAAGTCGGAGTCATTTTGATATACCACGCTGTATGAATAAGAAGCATAACCGGTAAGCAATGTCGAAGCTCCCGAAGGGGCGGGATCTCCCGCACTTAAGCCTTCCGCGGCGGAGGAATATACCGCTTCGACGGCGGTCTCGTCATCGGATGAAGAGTTCTCTACAGATACCGAATAGACGATATATGTGTTGTCCGGCGAGGGGAAGACTTCTGTCACTGTCCTGGTGGTCTTATTGGAAAGGAAGAATATCCCTGCCATTATGATCAGGGGCAGAAGGGGAACTGCTATCATGATGAGCGATCCCGTTATCAGGGCTTTGGTGTTATGTACGGATCTGTTTTTCTGCATGTTTCTTACTGTTCCTTTCGGGCTATTTCTGGATTGTACCATATTCGACGCGTCGGGGATAAGTGATATAATGACAGAGAATAAGAGCCTAAAAGGAGTTTTGGGAAAGGGAGGATCAGTATGGGAAACGCTGCCAATAACGGACATTTTTTCAAGAGTTCATTCGATCTGGATGATGTGACTGTTTCAGAGATAGTCGGAAAATATCTTAAGACCGTTATCTTCACATCCGTTATCTGGATGATCCTGATGGGAGGCCTGATCGGTTACTGCATCTGCTTATCGTCCGGCGGATTATTGTCCACTCTGGGAGGCATCATCGGAGGTGTTGCCGAGATCATCATGACCCTGCGCATCATCACGGCTCTTCTTTCTGCCGGAAAGGCATCCAAAAGGAACTTTACCTGGATCAGGGGAATGGTCACCGGATACAGGTTCGGCCTTAACGGCAAGATCCCTTTCCTGGGAGTTCATATCGACAGTTCGTATCTTTGCAATAAGTGGGCCAACCCCTTCTGCAGACCCGGCTCGGTAGTCTATTTCCTGGTCGTCGGTAATTCCGAGCATTCGGCACAGAATATCCTGGTCAAGATGTGATCTGCAGCCTTACCCGATAGCTGATCACTGCCCCTTAACGGGGGATCTTATCAATGACCATTTTGCATTTCGTGTTGCAAAAAGCCTGTTTTTCAGATCTGGAAGAAACAGCCGCCCCCGGCTCATCTGCCGTGGCCGGGTATACAGTTACCACTTTGTTTTGATTCATAATATACGGGAAGATCTAAACTTGTATTTTTCCGTATATAGATCCGGTTTCAAAAGCCATAATTATATACGGGAAAATATAATAGTTCATTATTCCGTATATATCATTCCAAGAATTATATACGGAAACCATGTATTAAGGCATTTCCCGTATATATCAACGAAGAAAAACCTGGTAACAATATACGGAATCCTCTGATTTTATAACATTCCGTATATGTGCATGAAAAAACGATGACCGGCTTAAATCTAATATACAGATCCGTCATGGCACGAAAAAGGGCTGCCCGCGAAGGCAGCCCCTTTCCTGTGACCTGTATCAAAGATCTTTACGATCAGCCTCCGTAGTTAAACGAAGCTATGTCGATCACCGTTCCGGAGCTGTCGATCGTTCCGGAATATGTCTGCGACTGACCGCCGACGGTGATCCTTACGATATAGTTGGTCGTACCCTCGGATCTGTCGGAATAATCCTTGATCCGTACCATATAGGTTCCTCCCGCCGGAGCGGAGAAATAGACGTTCTCGACGGGGTTATCCATCATGTTGCCGCCTGCGTTGGCGTCGATGTCGAGATTACCGCCCTGAGCGTCTCTGTTGCCGTAGTAGATCTCGGACCCGTCAGGTGTGAATACATGGAGGTCGAGGTCATCCTGGCTGTCCCAGAGCATGGAGATCGTGATCTCTCCTTCTCCTGCTTCAAGGGAATTGAGGACATCATCAAGGGTGTTCTCGTCAGGCGTATTTCCGGTGTTGCCGCCGTATACGAAGGATGTGATATCGATCGTCGTTCCGGAGCTGTCGATCGTTCCGGTGAATGTCTGCGACTGGCCGCCTACGGTGATCCTTACGATATAGTTCGTCGTGCCCTCGGATCTGTCGGAATAGTCCTTGATCTTAACGATATAGGTTCCGTTCTCGGGGGTGGCGAAGAAGACGTTCTCGACGGGGTTATCCATCATGTTGCCGCCTGCGTTGGCGTCGATATCGAGATTACCGCCCTGTGCCTCTCTGTTGCCGTAATAGATCTCGGAGCCGTCAGGTGTGAATACATGGAGGTCGAGGTCATCCTGGCTGTCCCAGAGCATGGAGATCGTGATCTCGCCTTCTCCTGCTTCGAGGGAATTGAGGACATCATCAAGAGTGTTCTCGTCGACGGGGGCATCGGTTCCGCCCGTATACTCGAAGCCGCCTATCTCGATACTGGTGGTCGTGCCGTCGATCGTTCCGTTGAACGTCTGCGATTCGCCGCCGATCGTGATACGGATGATGAAGCTCGTCACGCCGTCGGATCTGTCACAGTAATCATCAACATAGATCCAGTACTGACCGTTATAAGGAGACTCAAAGTAGATGTTCTCGACGGGGTTATCCATCATGTTGGACGATGTGTTGGCATCAACGTCGAGAGTACCGTTCTGGGCTGATCTGTTGCCGTAATAGATCTCGGAACCGTCAGGTGTGAATACGTGAAGGTCGAGGTCATCCTGGCTGTCCCAGAGAAGCGAGATAGTGATATCGCCGGATCCCGCATTGAGAGAGCTCAGGATCTGGTCGAGCATGGCTTCGCTCAGGACTCCGTCCGTAGCGCCTTCGAGGACCGTATCCCACTCGATATAGAATCCTCTGTGGTATTCACAGTCGTCATTGTAGGTAAAGCCCCACTGCATGTCGTTGTACATAAATCCGAACAGCTCGGTCTCGTCGTAGTTAAGAGGCTGCTCTTCACAGATGTTGGTGTAATCGACAGGTTCGCCCGTTACCCAGCCCCAGTCGGTGGACCCGTTTACGAGACCGATCCATCCGAAAGTCTCCGGGAATCTGCTCTGCAGGAACTGCTGCTCGGCTTCATCGTTGATGGCAACCAGATGTCCGCCCATGGATTCGGCGAAGAACCTGGCCTGTGTCCACGATATATCCGTGTCGATAAATGCGTAGGTGTGACCCGTATAAGAAGTCTGGGCTACTCCCGTGGCACCCGAATAATCGAATTCGAGAATGTCGATGGTCGTTCCGGTACCGTCGATCGTACCCATGAACAGCTGAGACTCGCCGTCTATCGTGACTCTTACGAAATAGTTCGTCGACGTTTCTTCCGATCTCTCGCAGTAGTTATGGATATAGATCCTGTAGTGACCGTTTGAAGGCACGGCGAAATAGGTATTCTCGATAGGCTCCAGAGTACGTTCGCCGCCTGCATTGGCATCGTGGTCGAGAACGCCTCCGCCGGCAGTCTTGTTGCCGTAATAGATGTGAGACTCGTCGGGGGTGATTAGATGGAGATCGATATCATCCCAGGTATCCCATGTGAGGGAGACGGTGATGTCGCCGCTTCCGACACCGTATGTGGTGACGAGGGTATCCATATATTCTTCAGTGTAGGTTATAGTCGTCTGCGTATACGAACCTTCATAATCGAATTCGTAAACGAGGACCTCGGTTGATGTCGTATCGATATCCCCCTCGAACTCCTGGACCTCTCCACCGATCGTGACCCTTACGATCCAGTGCGTCTCATCCTCGGTACGGTCTCTGTAGTTACGGAGATAGACCTTATAATGTCCGTTCTGAGGAGCCGGGAAGTAGATGTTCTCGATGGGGGTATCAGTGAGATCATAGGATCTCGCGTTCATGTCAACGTCGAGCGTTCCGCCGTCTGCAGTTCTGTTGCCGTAGTAGATGCGGTTGCCGTTCGGTGTTATTACATGAAGATCAAGGTCATCGTATGTGCCCCAGATGGCAGATACGGTGATCTCGCCGGAGCCTGCGTTACAGACCTCGATCTGCTCGGTGAGGATCGTTGATGTAACGTGTGTCTCGACTTCTTCGATCTCGATCTCTTCGCCGATGATTATGTTTCTGGTGTTGCTGATGTCTTCCGCTCCGATGGGAGGAAGCCACTCGACGATGGGACGGCATACGGGTTCGGGAACGATATTGCCGCTCTCGACTTCGGGCGGAGTAAGGAGACCGTCGTCATCCTTGTCGCCTCTGGTGATCGTGAAGCCGCCTACGGAATCGAGGATGAACCATGACGTGAAGCTCGTCCTGTGGAATGTCATGCTGACTTCGGTGGTCGTTCTCGTATGAGTCGACATGGAGATCGTCGAACCGCCCGAACTTACGATGCCTTCCATCTCATCCTGATTGATCGTGATGCTGTCGGTGCTGCTCATTACGAAAGTCGAACATCTGGATCCTACATCGATAAGGATGTCGGTGTTCTCGATCGTCGTGGCGCCGGGCTTGGGCTCGGTGCTCAGCTGGCGGACACTTCGGGGCTGTCCGTCGTAAGTGATGGTATCGTCACCGTTGATGACTTCACCGGACAGGAATACGACATTGCTGAAGCAGACGGAAGTCTGTTCGACCACGGAGTTCCACTCCTCGTAGTTCGTGGCTCTGCCGTTATATACCTGCTGGAGCTGTCTTATCCTGGTAAGGCATACGGAGGAATCGGCGTTGATCTGCTCACCCAAAACGGCGCACTGTTCGATGCTCTCGTCGGCGGGAAGGACTTCTGAAACGTTATCCTCGTCGCCGCCTCCGGCCGCATTTACAAAACGTCCCGCTATAAGGTTTCTGAGGAAGCTTCCGCCTGAAGCGGGCTTGAGCCTGTCGGCATCGCCGTTCTCGGAAAGTGTTTCCGCCATGGTCTGCATATCCTCGGAAACTTCTCCCGTAGCTTCCCATGCGGCGATACATTCCTTGAAAAGACGCTCCGTCTCTTCGGGATCCGCCGTGGCGAGGTCGGTCTCGAGAAGCCTCTCGGTCAGTATCCTGGCATAGAGATAGCTCTGTGCGCCGAGCGATGTCATATCGCAGAGATCCCCGTAGGAATCCTTTGCTTCCTTTGTCTTTTTCTTATCCTGCCAGATGAAGAAGCCTCCGACTCCTACAGCAACTGCCAGAACGGCTGCAACCGCGGGGATTATCCAGAGCTTTTTCTTCTTGCCTGTCTTGGCGGGTTTTTCTTTCCCGGCTTTTGCGGGCTTGGGAGCCTTCTCCTTTTTGGCCTTTGCGGGAGCCTGCTGAACAGGTTGTGCCTGCGCTATAGGAGCAGGTGCAGGTGCCGGTGCTGCGGGTGCGGGAGCCGCGGGAGCGGGTGCAACAGCAGGAGCTTCGTAAGCCGCGGCCTGTACCGGAGCGGGCTGCCCGGGCATCGATTGTACGGGCTGAGCCTGGACTTCGGGCATTACCGGAGCCGGCGGTGCCGGATCAGGCTGCACCGGGGCGGCTTCATATACTGCGGGTGCCGGGGGGGCAGGATCGGTCACGGGGACCTGGGGTTCGGGTGCAGGTTGTTCGTAGGTTACGGGTACTTCCTGCGGTGCCGGTACTTCAGGTGCCGCACCGGTAAATTCCGGCTGTACAGGTTCCGGATCCTGGCTTGGCACGACGGGAGCAGCGGCGATCGGTGTTCCGCATCCTGAACAGAATCTTGTCCCGGGTGCGATCTCATTTCCGCAATTACTGCAAAACATGTGCAATCCTCCTTTTCCCTAATGTTAAATAGACTTGTACAACTTAATTATATTTTGCGAATATGTCCTATCTGTTAAGAGCCGGACCGATATGGGAATTGTCACGGACAAAATTGTCCCGATTTGGGACAAAGATGATATAATCAAGACAAACCGGATAAAGATGAGGTGCCTTATGTTTTCCGACAGACTCGATTTTCTGATGAAGATGACCGATACGAGCAACAGTGCGCTCGGTCATGCCGTGTCGCTCGATCCCTCCTATATTTCGAAGATCAGACGCGGTATCCGCAAGGCTCCGAAGCACGAAGAGATCATTGATTCCATTTGTGATTTCATAACCAAAAGGCTGACCGACGACAAAAGGCGCGGAGCCGTATCCGATGTCGTACTGAAAGGATTTCCGCTTCCGGCCTCTCCGGATTCGGTGTCCAGGGTATTGAAGCTGTGGATGCTTGACGATTCTTCTTCCAAGGGAAAGGAAACGCCGGATCTTCTGGCCGAAGTCCTAAAGCATAACAAAAGAACGGCTGCGGCCGAAAAGAAAAAGGGGACTTCGGGCGAGCGCGGAAGCGGCGTCAATATCTATTACGGTAATGAAGGCAAAAGGGAAGCCGCGAGGGAGTTCCTCTCGCATGCGGCATCTCACGCCGGTAAAGCAAAAACGATACTTTTATTCTCGAACGAAGACATGAGCTGGATGTCTGAATCCCCGAGATTCCTTACCGAATGGGCGGGACTTCTTTCGGCTCTTCTGGCTGGCGGGACGGTCATCAAGGTCATCCATACCGTAACGAGAGACCTGAACGAGATGATAAGCGCGGTGGGCAGCTGGATGCCTCTGTATCTGCGTGGATCCATTGAGCCTTATTACTGCCCGAAGCTCCGCGACGACATCTACAGGAGATCGCTCTTCGTGGCACCCGGGATATGCGCCATGACTTCGACTTCCGTCGGGACCAATACGGAAGGCATGGCCAATATGGTGTTTTACGACAGATCGGCGGTGGATGCTTTCGCCGAGGAATTCAGGTCATATTTTGTCCTTTGCAGATCGCTCATGAAGACTGTAAGGGAAGATGCCGACACGGTATTTCTCGATAAGCTCAAGACGCTCTTTGAAAAGGGCGAGCCTGTATGTACGGCAGGTGCCGCTCCGTTGTTTTTGACACTTCCCGAAAAGTATCTGAAGGATGTTCCCGCTAAGACGAAGAAAAAGATCGAGTCCCTCAGGAGCGCTTTCACGGGATTTCTCAAGCGTGGCGGCAGGATAAGGGAATCTTTCTGCCTTCCCGATCCCGGGGTGATCGATGATGGCGGATATAAGATAGTCTTATGGCCCGGTAAGGAGCTCGTATATACAAGAGAGATCTTTAACGATCACATGAAGGAGATCTCCGGTCTTCTTGCGGAATACGGTAATTACAGTGTTAATCTCTGCGGTGTTTCCCACGGTGCCGTCGGGCTTATGGCATCCGAGGGAGGAGAGGCTCTGCTGATAACCGGGTATCCCGTTATGTTTACTTTCGAAGAGAGCAATCTCTGTTCGGCGATATATGAATATATCGAGCGTATCCGTGGAGAAAGGGACAACAATAAAGTGATAAACGCACTTTTAAAGGCATCTGAAGGAAAGTAAAATATTAGAAAATGCTCCCGAAGGAGGACGATTTATGATCCTATATGTTGATTGCAAGGCTTCTAAGGACGGATGCGGCAGTGCCGAAATGCCTTTTAAGAAGATAAATGACGCGGCAAAGATCGCGAAGCCCGGCGACGAGATCGTGGTCAGGCCGGGTGTCTACAGGGAGTATGTAGATCCCGTCAATGCGGGACGTCCCGAGGCGCGGATAACCTACAGATCCTCGGAGCCTCTCGGTGCCGAGATCATGGGTTCGGAAGTGCTCTCCGGCTGGGTAAGGCACGAAGGCGATGTCTGGACCGCCAGAGTCTGTAACGGGATTTTCGGAGACTATAATCCCTACACCACTTTCGTATGCGGCGACTGGTATTTTGCTCCGACCGTAAGGCATACCGGATGCGTCTGGTTAAACGACAGAATGATGTATGAGACGGTCGATCTTCAGGAGTGCATAAAGGGCGAGGCCGATCCGTGTGCATGGGATCCCGAAGCGTCAAAATATAAATGGTTCACGGTCCAGGAGGACGGATATACCGTTTTCTATGCCAATTTCAAAGGGCTCGATCCCAATAACGAGAACGTCGAGATTACCGTTAGAAGGAACTGTTTTATGCCGTCGAAAGAAGGCATCGGATTCATCACGTTAAGCGGTTTTAAGATCCATAATGCTGCTCCCACATGGGCGCCGCCCGCCGCGTATCAGGACGGCATGGTCGGTCCTCACTGGAGCAAGGGATGGATAATAGAGGACTGCGAGATCTATAACAGCAGATGCTGCGGTATCTCACTGGGTAAATACAGGGATCCCGAGAACGATATGTATTTCTATACCAGGCACGTAAAGAGCCCCACTCAGATGGAGCGCGATGCGGTATGCCGCGGTCAGTATCACGGCTGGAGAAAGGAACGCATAGGCTCGCACATAATAAGAAGGTGCAATGTCCACCACTGCGAGCAGACCGGTATCGTCGGAAGGATGGGCGGCGTGTTCTCGATAATCGAGGATTGCCACATCCACGATATCTGTAATTCACAGCAGCTCGGAGGTGCCGAGACGGCGGGCATCAAGCTCCATGCCGCGATCGACGTCATCATAAGACGTAACCGCATCCATAACTGCATCATGGGAGTATGGCTCGACTGGGAGGCTCAGGGAGCCCGCATATCCGGCAACCTTCTGTACGATAACCACCGTCCCGACGGTGTTGATCCCGCTCAGGGAGCGATGTTCAGTAACGACGTATTTATCGAAGTGGGTCACGGCCCGACACTGATCGACAACAACATCATGCTGTCGAAGGTCTCTGCCGTTATCCCGAGCGAAGGACTCGCTTTCGTACATAACCTGATGCTTGGATCCATCACCTTTATCAATTCGGGCGTAGACAGTATCGTAAACGGCCAGAGGGAGCCCAGATACACTCCGTACCATATCCGCCACAGGACCGAGGTCGCCGGCTTCATGACGATCCTTCACGGAGACGACAGGATCTATAACAATATATTTGTCCAGCACTATCCCGTGACCGATACGGATAAGACGCCCAAGGACTGTGACTACGAAGTCGTCGGAACGGCTCAGTTCGATATCTTCCCTTCATATGAGGAGTGGTTCTCCAAGTCGATGCCCGGTGTCGAGCCTGATATGGGTAAGATGGGGGAATTCCATTTCGGGCATCTTCCCGTATGGATCGGAGGCAATGCATACGTTAACGGTGCGGTCCCAGGCAAGCACGAGAAGACGGGCTATGTCGCGGAAGGCGGAAAGGTCTCTTTCGAGCTGGTAACGGAAGGTGATAAGGTGACTCTTAAGACCGATCTTTTTAAGTCGATCGGGGATTTTCATACCGGTATCATCACGAGCGATACGCTCGGCGAAGCGTTCGAGCCCGAACAGAGGTTTGAAGAACCCGACGGGAAGGATATAATATTTGATAAGGACTATTTCGGAGACCACCGCGGCCTGAGCGCTTATGCAGGACCTTTCGCGGAAGCCTTCGACGGATCCGTTACGGTGTGGGGTTAACATATTTGTTTTGAGAGGCAGGTGATACCGTGAAGAAAAGGCGCAAGATAGCGGTCTTCTCATCAAATGTCTATGAACCCATGCTGAGCAATATCCAGCACGGTATCAATACCGCAGCTGTCGATAATGACATCAAGGTCATCTACTTCGCGAGCTTCTCTGATATGTTCTCCAGCAAGGTGTACGATCAGTACGCCAAGTACGACGAAGGCGATACAGTCTCTTTTGCCCTGCCCGACCTGGACGATTTTGACGGCATCATAAGGATAGATTCCTCTTACGGTCCCTCCACCAGGAAAAAGCTCGACGAGATCCTCGAGAAGAGCAATGTTCCGATCATAAACGTCGGAGGGCTCGACAAAAGATATATAAACGTCCTTAACGACGAGAGCAGGTCTTTTGCCGAGATCGTTGAGCATGTTATCTCCGTTCACGGGTGCCGGGATGTCTATCATGTTGCCGGAAAGAAGGACAAATATTTTACACACGAGAGGATCGCGGCCTACAAGAGCGTTCTTGAGAAATACGGTATCCCCTTTGACGAGGAGAAGATCTATTACGGTACCCTGTGGCGCGATTGCGGCGCGGCTTCTCTCGACTATATCCTGCAGCAGTGCGGGAAAAGGGGAAAGAAATATCCCGACGCCATAATCTGCGCCAACGATTATATGGCTATCGGAGTGGTCAATGAATGCAGGCTCCGGGGCATTCAGGTCCCGGGGGACATCATAGTCACGGGTTATGACGGTCTCGACGCCGCCAAGCAGGGATTCCCTTCCATTACGACTTCCGAGCAGCCTTTTTACGATACGGGTTACGAGAGCGTATGCGCCTTTACCCGCTTCTGGGAAGAGGGGAACGAACTGTCCGATATCAGGATAAGATGCAGGATCTGTTTTAACCAGTCCTGCGGGTGTAAGCCCATGACGACCGACATAATAGAGGACGTCAGGAGCAAATATCTCGCGGAGATGGGACAGATATCATATCTCGCGCAGTCGACGACCAATCTCATACTGAGCGTCGCAAACGCCGGAAGCAGGGAAGAGGTATTCGCCGAGATAGGAAAGAATGCCGTAAACGACACGGGCTTCCGCCAGATGCTCCTGTGCCTGGCTCCGGGCTGGGACAAGAAGCGCATTATCGGCGACGAATATGCGAAAGTGGACGAAGAGATGTCCGTTGTCACGGGCTTCACCGAGGACGGCCCCGTTAAGCCTTTTACGTTCCGCAAAAAGGACATCCTGCCTCCCGATATGCTTAAGGATCCGAGACCTCACTATATCTTTTCGATACACCATCTCCAGTACTATATGGGCTACCTTATCGTATCTCCCGATCTGGATCCGTACGATCAGCTGGCGATGAAGTCCTGGATAGTCAATCTCGGCGCGATGCTCGAGAACCTGCGTATCAGACAGGAGCTGAAGGTCGCCGTAGACAGGCTCGAGAACCTGTATAACAGGGACACTCTGACAGGGCTTTATAACAGGCACGGTTACGAGATGTTCTTCGAGAAGTACTGTTTGGAATGCAAGGCTGATAAGAAGAGCCTGGCGGTACTTCTGATAGACATGGACGATCTTAAGAATGTCAACGATAACTACGGACATGCAGAGGGCGACTACAGTATCTGTACCATCGCGGAAGCCATGACGGTCGCCGCACAGAAGAGCGAGATCTGCCTCCGTACCGGCGGAGACGAATTCCTCGTGCTGGCAAGGGACTATACCGTAGAAGATACGAAGATCTTTGCCGATAAGCTCCGTAAGCATATCGATCTTCGAAAGGAAAGAGACGGCAAGGAGTATAAGCTCGATGTCAGTATCGGTTCCTATATCGGTATGCCTTCGGGTTCTGACCTTCCCGTAAGAGAGATGTCGGAGGAGTATATGAAGCTCGCCGACGAAGCAATGTATCAGGAGAAGAAAAAGCACAAGAAAGGCTCGAGATGATCATTCGGCCAGTTCTTTTATGATGTTGTTTATCTCTCTGCTGTAGCCGTTCTTTTCGTCGGTGATCTCCTTCTTCTTTTTGAGGAGCTCTTCCATCTCGGGCTGAAGGCGTTCTTTGGTCGCTTCCAGACCCTTTATGCCCTTCATCCTCGGACGGTAGGAAAAGAAGTAAAAGACATAGGTATAGACAGCCGCGATGGCGAACCACGGTATAGATACGAGCATATATACCGTTGATCTTGAGATCAGGCCTATTATGAGAGCCAGAAGGCCGATGCCGCCGATAGATCCCCACACTGCCAGGAGATTCGATCTGAGCATCTTTTTGGGGTGCTTATAGTCCGTCATCCCGAGTTTCTCGTTATGGATATCGTAGTAATTGCCTATGATACCGGAATCGAGTGCACCGTATCTCTTCTCGAGAGCCTTTATGTCTTTTTCGGTATCCTCCCCGCTAATGAAAGCTTTATGGTATTTGCCTGCATTATTGAAGATCTCCTGCATCCTTCTGAAGTATTCTTTTGAGTCTTCATCCGCACTTCCGGTTATCCATTCCGTTTGTGAAGGATCATATCCGTAATCTTCCAGGACCTTTACGTTTCTCATCTCGGTTATGTCGGCGATCCCGTTGCTTATAAGCATCATGCCCTTGAGCGTTTCCCTGTTGTGAGGATCCTTCTTGAGGAAGAACTCATAAGCGTCCCTTGCCGCGTCGAATTCACGGCGCTCCATGAACCTGGCGGCCTTCTCCAGGAGCTCGTCTTCATTGAAGTATGCATAGTCGTATGTGATGCCGCAGAACGGGCACAGATAGAGCTTACGGTCGGTATCGATCTGAAGCCTGCCGCCGCATGTCTCGCAAACGTGTATCTTAGTCTCTGTCATTTCCTTATCCTCCCCCTTATTCCTTATATCGTCAGAAGTCCAGCGGACCGAGGTAGTCGAACTGGGCCATATCGTCGAGCCTTAACATGACGGCGTCCTCCTGCCCCGCAGCTCCGACGTCTATGTCTATCCATGTATCGGTAAAAAGTATGTCTCCCAGATACTTTTTCCCGTAAAATGCTGTCGGGGTGTGCCCGAACACTGTGGTCACGTTACTATAGTATCTCTCGTCTATCCTCGGGCGCGTCCAGATGAGTTCGTCTGCCGAATATCTGTCGGGAGTCTTATCGTAGGAGAAGTGTCCGAGACCGCTGTGAACAAGAAGATAATCCTTTCCTCCCGCGCTCACTTCGGCATATAAAGGGAGGGTCCTAAGATAGTCGAAGATCTTCTCTTTGGCGGCTTTTGGAAGCTTCGAAATCGTCTTGAGAGTAATGCCTCCGCCGTTCTTGAGATATGTCGACATTATCTGTATCTGAGTCTCGTCACAGAGCCTTTTGTAGGTGCGGTCCGTGATGTTCATGACCATTACCTCGCAGGCCAGGAGCATCGCTTCGTGATTGCCCAGGATAAGATGCACATTATCCTGATCCATTATCCACTGTAAGGTCTCTATCCCGCCGTCGCCGTTTCGATCGATAACGTCACCGAGTACATAGAGAGTATCGTTCTCATCAAACGACGCCCCCTCCAGTATCTTCATAAACTTTTTGTGATCAGAACCGTGCAGATCGGATATAACGTATATCATTCCCATCACCTCATTTATTCCATTAGTAGAATTATATCATTAATGAAGAATGTTATACTTATTATCGTTAAACATAAGGAGTACAAGGATGAACACGGATATCAAAGCCGTCATATTCGATCTCGACGGAACCCTGACCGATACGGAGAAATATTATAAAGTCGCATGGCCCGCGGCTCTGGAGCATTACGGGTATAAAGCCGACCCCGATATGATCCTGGGGCTCAGATCCCTGGGCAGGCCTTTCGCGCCCCGGAAGTTCAGGGAATGGTTCGGTGATGACTTTGACTACGATAAGGTCAGGGAATACCGCAAGAAGCTGGTCTCCGAGATGATAAAAGAGAACGGGATACCTCTTAAGCCCGGAGCTAAGGAGATCCTTATTTGGCTTCGCGAAAACGGCATAACAACAGCTCTGGCTACGGCAAACGACCTGAAGAGAACGACTGGTTATCTTAAGCTGATCGGGCTTGACGGTCTTCTCGACCGCATAATCTGCGCCGACATGGTAAAGCAGGGTAAGCCCGCCCCCGATATCTACAGTTACGCCTGCGAGACCCTGGGGCTTCATCCCCGGCAGACGCTGGCAGTCGAGGATTCTCCGAACGGTATCGAGAGCGCCCTTGGAGCCGGCTGTAACGTCGTCATGGTACCCGATCTGACCGAGCCCGATGACGACATGCTCTCAAGGCTTTATGCCCGGGTTGACACTCTTTCGGAAATTAAGGGTATAATACTTAAGACTGTTGAAAAAGAAAAATGAAACGTATCCGGTGACGGTATCGTCATATGAGTATGGGAAAGACCTCTTGAAGGTCAGGGAATAAAGGAAAAGGAAAAATGGGAAAAAAGGGAATGATCGCTCTTATGATGCTGATGGTGACAATCATGGCTGTCATCTTTGTCCACATCATGTGGATCAACAGACCCATCAATACATCATCGGGGGCGCTTACTGATGTAGAGGAAACTGCCGCTGTTCCGCTGTTGCCTTCGCCGTGATACCCAAGACGGCTATTTCGTGGTAAAATGCAAATTAGCATTATCACGGAGGTTGTGATAGATGAAGAAAATGGTGGCGGTCCTGTTGGCTACGGTACTGTGCGTGCCGATGAGTTTATGCGGCTGTAAACCAAGGGAAACAGAGCCCGAATCCGAGTTCACTCCTCCGTCCGTTGATACGGAAGCAAGCACTTCCGATACAGAGACATCAGAGACTACGGAAGCCACTTCCGAGACGAGCCTTGATACCGAAGATCCTTCATCGGATACTTCCGAGACGGAAACCGCCGAGACTTTTTTAACTCTTGAGAGCGTATATGTATCCGACTGCGGAGACGAATATGCCGGCACGGGTTACGATCACATCGCATACCACGTTCCCCAGATCGAACTCGAGAGCGAAGACGCCGGAACAATTAACGGAGAGATCAAGGCGCTCGTGGATGAATACCTGGTGGCTGATTCCGAGGAAGAAGCGGCTTTCGGCTATTCCGATTACAATGTCTATATTACCGACAGCAATCTTATGACCGTCGTCTTCTGCCTTTTCGGCTGGACTGACGACGATGCGTTCTATATGTGGACGATCGATCTTGATTCGGGGACGCGTCTGACTAACCGCGAGATAGCAGACGCCGCCGGCATATCCGATGTAAGGGCTGCCGCGATGTATGCGCTGGACCGGTATTTTGAAGCCTTCAATCTTACAGCTTCGGGCGGCGTCGTTACCGAGCCTGACTTTATCGGAGGCGAGCTTAATCCCGAAGGTCCCAACTATGATTACTATACGATAAGCGAGGAAGTGACCGAGGCGGCTCTTAACACCTATTCCGAAGATACGCTCAACGAGGATATGATGATCGGTCTTGATGCCGATTCCCACCTGATCTTCTCTTCGCAGGTCGTCTCCCTCGGCGGAGCTCTCGCATACAATCAGTGCTATTCGAGCGAAGGCTGTTCCATCATAGTCGGCGCGGAGTGACCGCTGCTGTATGTGGCCGTCACGTTTGTGATCGCATCTTCTTATTCCGGCCGGCGGTAGGCGGCACTTCATCGGTTTAATGTGATTACAACCACGGAATCGTGAAAAACAAAGCGATTACCACCACGGAATAAAGAAAAACAGATCGTATACCACCACGTAAACACGAAAAACAAACTGATCATAACCACATCAAACTATTACAGAGAATAACCCACACATGAACCCGGTTTTCTCGGTTCATGACCGAAATTGGGTTATTATAGCGAAAATAACCCGGACTTGAACCCAGGTTTAACAGTTCAAAGCAATATTTGGGTTACAAGCCCTCCTGCATCTTTTCCGATAAACAGATCTTAATCGATCTGAGGCTAAAAGAATAACCATAACAAAAGGCACCTTCGCGGGTGCCTTTCGTAAGTCTTTATTCCTGATTCTCGAAGTCTACGAGGTTCTCCTGTCCGTACATCTTACGGAGCTTGGGCTTCTCGATCTTGCCCGTCGCATTACGGAGGACCGGCGCGAAGATTATCTTACGGGGTCTCTTGTATCTGGGAAGCTGGAGGCAGAATTCGTTTACCTCATCCTCGGTGAGGGACATGCCTTCCTTTACTTCGATGATGGCGCCCGCGATCTCGCCCTGACGCTTGTCGGGAAGACCGATGACAGCGACGTCCTTGATCTTGTCGTTCTTCATGATAAAGTCTTCGATCTCGACGGGGTAGAGATTCTCGCCGCCTGAGATGATGACATCCTTCTTACGGTCAACGAGATAGATGAAGCCGTCTTCGTCCATCTTACCCATGTCTCCTGTGAGGAGCCATCCGTCCTTTAAGACTTCAGCCGTTGCTTCGGGGTTATTGAAGTAGCAGACCATAACACCGTCGCCTTTGACACAGAGCTCGCCGACTTCGCCCTGCTTGACTTCGTTGCCCTGCTCATCGATGATCTTGCACTGCCAGCCGTAACCCGGGATACCGATAGCGCCGACCTTATTGACATTCTCGACTCCTAAGTGGACGCAGCCGGGACCGATGGACTCGGACAGGCCGTAATTGGTGTCATACTGATGCTTGGGGAAGTACTCGAGCCATCTTCTGATGAGGGATCTCGGAACGGGCTGTGCACCGATATGCATGAGCCTCCACTGATCGAGCTCATAATCCGCGAGTTTTATGTCGCCACGATCGAGGGCATCGAGGATATCCTGTGCCCACGGTACCAGGAGCCATACGATCGTGCAGTGCTCGGCGGATACCGCATGAAGGATATATTCGGGCTTTGTTCCTCTAAGGAGCACCGCGCGCGATCCGCTCAGGAGAGAACCCATCCAGTGCATCTTGGCGCCCGTGTGATAAAGAGGCGGGATACAGAGGAAGCAGTCGTTCCTTCCGGTGGAGTGGTGCTTCTGCTCAACGGCAGCTGCATGCATGAGGCTTCTGTGCTTATGAAGGATCGCCTTGGGAAAGCCTGTCGTTCCGGAGCTGAAATAGATGGCGCCGTAATCGTCGTCAGAGATCTCGATGTGGGGAGCAGTTCCCGAATAGTCGGCCGTAAGCACTCTATAGTCCTCGGCGAAAGTCGGGCATGTCTCACCTACGAAGATGAGGGCACGTTCCTTACGGAGCTGCGCTTCGATATTCTCGATCCTTCCGATGAACTCGGGTCCGAAGAAAAGGATGTCGAGCTCGGCGAGATTTGAACAGTAAAGGATCTCGTCAGATGTATAGCGGAAGTTCAGGGGTACTGCGATGGCACCGGTCTTCAGTATTCCGAAATAGATAGGCAGCCACTCGAGGCAGTTCATCATGAGGATACCGATCTTGTTGCCCTTCTTGATACCTCTGCTCAGAAGCATATTCGCAAGGCGGTTGGCCTTCTCGTCAAAGACCTTCCATGTGATCTCTCTTCTGTATGCCTGCTTCTCTGTAGGCTGGATGAGCTCATATTCTTTCCATGTGACGCGGCCGAGTTCCTGCTGCTCGGGATTGAGCTCGATAAGAGCGACCTCGTCTCCGTATAATTCTGCGTTGCGTTCAAGATATTCTGTAACAGGCATACCTGATCAACCTCTCTTATTCTCTTAAATTCAGGGCGCACCAAAGCGCCCATAAGAGTATAACAGGAATAGGCGTAAAAGTGTATTTTTTTTGGTTGGGAACTACACGCTTATGTTAGCGGAATGCTGACAGTAATATGAAACATCCCGTTTTGGGTTTCTATGTAACAATTACCGTTGTTTGATTTAACGATCTTTTTGATGTTTGCAATGCCATACCCGTGCTCTTCGGGATTGTTCTTTGTGGTTTTATGGTGATCGACATCAAGTATTTGCCCGATGTAAGTGTTAGATGAATCAATATAGAGAGTGTTATTATCTTTTAGAATTTTAAAGACTATTCTTTTATCATCACATTTTTGTACCGCTTCGATAGCGTTATCCAGGATGTTTGTAAGAATAGTAACAAGATCACTGTCACTTATACTGATATCTGAGAGATTATCCGCTATAAACGGGATAACGATTCCGTTTTTCTTGGCTTCTGAATATTTTATATTTAATACGGCATTTATGAGCGCATTACCGGTATCAATAATATCTACATTCTCGTTTTCCTTACCGATCTGTTCTTCAATATATTTTATTTGTTCATCGTATTTTCTGTCCTTAGCAAGCATGAGCATAATGTTCATATGGTTTAAATAATCATGGGAACGGGATTTTTGTTTTTCTCTTTCGGTTGAAAGTGAGCGATACATATCATTGATATGTTCTGTCTGCTCGATCAGTAATTTTTTCTCACGAATGTCTGTTTCACGTTTGATCACGTTATCAATCAAGATAAAAAGAAGGATATTAAGAGTCAGCATTCCTGCGGCTAAAAAAATCATTTTGTTAAACATTTGACCCATTTGAAGATTTTCTGTGCTGGTGATCAAGATAATAATGGTTATTAAGGTAAATAAAGGAAATGCAGAAAAGATAATCCAGCCTCTAAGATCCATTTCGGAAAGCAGTGTTTTCTTAAAGACCAGATTTAATGTAATAATGAGTAAAAATATCGTAAGTTGACAAATCAACTCAGCAATGAAGGCACCATTGCTGTTTGTGACATCTGACAGACTATTTTTCATTATGATTTTCTCAAGGATCAGTGCGACCACCAATTCGGTGGAAACATATATACCGGAAAACAACAAGTTAGATAATACACATTTTTTAACAGGGACTTTGAAGATTCTATACGTTGTGAATATGGAGATTGCAATTATGACTAATACTTTTATCAGGGGTATTTCTGATAATGTTACAGAAGCTACAACATATATTATTATCCAAAAAACGATCCACGAATAATCACGCCAATCCTCTGCAACATCCTTTTTATATATGCTTTTCAAAAAGGAAAAATTCAATAAGACTGTTAATATCGATAATATGATTCCCAATATAATCTCTGTCATAAGTGTTTTCCTTTATATAAAGTGAAGGCTTTACATGCATCATTATATTTGTTTTGTGATATTTTAAGCATTTTTTTGTTATCCAGAAATAGAGTGTATCGGGATAACGAAGTGACATGATATAGATTTACAGTTTCTTTTGCACTAATGGAAATAAACTCAAAGGGCGCCATCATTTCCGTAACCTTTTTCAGAGGACTTCGGATAAGATAGTGTTCTTTGTTTTCTGATGAAAAAACAAACAAAGTATAATTCCCTTTGCTTTGGAGATACAGAACGTCTGATACTTTTATTTGACGTTTTCCGACAGTAAATTCCAGAGAGATTTTCCGATCGTTCAGATCAAGATTTGCCAAAACACAATCAATGCATTCATGAATGTAATTACTCATGTCATCTTTGTTTTTAAGTATAAACCGGACTGCTCTGACTCTGTAACCATCCGTAGAATAGTTCATGTAAGCCGATAAAAAAGCGATATTCACTGAGGAATTATACTCGCGTATTTTCTTGGCTACTGTAATTCCGTCGACATCAGCCATTTCAACATCCAAGATGATGAGGTTGAACGTGCTGATACGGTTCTTATCTTTGAATAAATCCCTTCCGGAATCAAATGAAGTTATACTGTGAGAAATACCTTTTTCATTAAGGTAAGATGAGATAATAGTTTTTTCAAATTCGAGGAACTCTGCCTCGTCATCGCATAAGGCTATATTAAACATGGTGACCTCATTTTAGAACTATCATACAAACATATAAAAATACAAATCCGTTAGATTTGTCAATATACTGATGTGAATATTCGCGCAATTTGCAAATGATCGGCTTGTGTTAAGAAAACAGATCCGTCAGGCTTTGCAGTCAAGGCCGGCATAGCCACCGTTTTTGCGGCTTTGGTCTTGACAGTGCATGCGGATCTGTATCATTGATATAAGGTGATAATTGGCTGCTATCTGTTTTTGCTTTTTCGGTGAACCTTTTTATGATTGATAATCCTCCACATAAAGCTCAAGTCTGTTAAACAAAGATTCTGCTATCTGATCTATCGGTTTCTCTTGAAGATCATAAGAATCTACTTCTTCGCAGATAATATTATATAAACCCCAATCATACATGATTACCGTATCAACGGAGTCAACAGCTTCTCTGTATTCTCTGATAACATTTTCCGGGACCGGATCATTGACCAAAAAAAGAGCTCTTAGACCGTCGGGACAGTCATCCGGATTATACGGCCTTCCGGCATATTCCAGGACTTGATCCAAAACAGTCTGATTAACAGGAATAGATTGATTGGATGCCACCATCATCTGAACATCCTCGTCCAACAGATATCTCATGAATTCCCAGCATTTATCCGGATGCTCAGTTCCTGAAGACATAGCTACCATTCCATTTGGCATAACGGGATGTGTGGAGCCAAACGATGACGGATAACCTATATATCTGAAGCTTTCACCCGTATCCCGTATATACCTGTAATAGGAAAATACATCACTTACGATCCTCCGCGACAAAAGATATTCACCATTTGATACTGTATCCATCCGATTAAAGTCTACCTGATCTTGCGATTGTGTAGGTATTCCGTGATCAATCGAAAAACGAATAATTTCTTCCAGATCTTCTTCCGAGAATAATGCCGTTCTTTCCATGCTTCTCATTATCGGATACCTTATAGCTTGATCCGCTATATCTGTTGAACAAACCGCTCCCCATAATGTGGTATCTTGAGAATATGACTCCAGTTCACTCATGGATACATCGGGATCTTCAAAAACCGAATCAAGCCCCCAAGCTCCACATATGGCATATGACGAAAAGATCTGATAGCAGGGATTCCCCCGGGGGAACATAATACTTCCCACAGACTGACTTAATTCCGATGTATCAAAAGTTTCATCATTCTCGATATACGGAACGAGATCCTGCACCATGCCTGATCCTCCCATACTTATATAATCAAAATAGTTTCCGAAAAAAATGTCCGGTGCATTTCCCGAATTAAAATACGAATAGAGGGCCGTAACAGCTTCTTGTGCTTCCAGCCCGGTAGCAAACGGGAAATCATCGGAATAATCTATGATCTGTATCCTGTAATCTTCGTTCGATGTATTGAAATGATATACCGCCATTCTGATAGAGAGATCCGATGCCGCACCATATCCCCCAATCGTAAGGATTTCTTTATCTGAGGTATCGCTTTGTCCCGCCAGACTGAACAAAAGCACATCACACGAACCGTCTCCGTATACGTAGGTTTTTGCAAGATGCGAATCGTCAAACGGAAAAAATTGCGATGGGGTTAAGATGGTTTTTCTCTCCGGCATGATATCATTTTCATTCCAGTCGGCTATTTGGGCTATCTGAAGATCATTGAGACACAGTCTGTATTCGCCCGTTCCGTCTATCACGTATTTTCCGTAACAGAATCCTAGAGCTATATTAGAAGAAACGGTATCTGTTATTAATTCGCTTGCACCGTTTTCAAAATCCAGCCGCCAGTATTCTAACCGGTTGCCTGTATCTATAACTGCGTATGGGATTCCGTTGTCCTCAAAATATGGATAGCTGTGATCAAAAAATGAAAATGCTTCATTTTCTACTCGGCCCAGTTCATTACCCTCGGGATCAAATCTGATGATCCTTCCGGAACCTGCTGCTACAAATCCGTCGGCGCACTCCGCGATAGAAGTAACCTCAGGAAAATCAATAACCAATGTTTTAGTTACTTCTCCTGTCATATTATCTATCATTACTACTGTTTTTTCGGTAGTTAAATATGTCAGTTGACCGTCTATTATGCAATCTGGCACCTGACATCCATCCAATTGGAAAGAATATAATTGAGTTCCTGTGTGATCAACACAGTAAATGTTCGTCTTTTCGATAGTATTTTCCTGACCAAGAAAATAGGAGCAAATGAAATATCTATCATCTGATCTCAAAATGTTCCCGATTGTCGGACAGTTTTGTCTTGAAATATTTTCCGTGATTGCAGGAACTTCAAAGACGGAGATATCATAATAGTTATGACTGCTTCTTACTGGCTCAAGGGAAGACACAGCGCGGTTATTAACGGATGACGGTGACTGCGTTTCTTTTACGCAGCCACCGCACACCGATACAACCATCAAAAATATGATCAATTTATATATCGCAGCTATATATCGATACATACATTTTTACCTGTATTTTGTTAGACAAAGATGGTTAAGGATTCCAAGTAAAGTCTACTCTATACCCGTCATAATAACTAGAATTTGTTGCCAACTTGTAATAGCCGGTATGACCATATCCTGACCAGTAGTTATAGTTATATCCATACCCGACAACAGAAAATGATGCCAAGTCACCGCATTGTGTGCCGCTTGATGTGCGCACTCTGGCATTTACATAATAACCTGTGGGTATTACGTTTTCTGATTGACTACTAAACTTTACGCCGTCTAATTGGCAATAATATGTCGAATGATTTCCCGTTAATAAACTATTGCTTGTATACGCCGTTCCTCCGGCTTTGACCATAACTCTTTCCGCAAATACGGATACTCCGATCGTCATAATCATAGATATCATAATAATCAATGATAATACTCTTTTCATGCTTATACCTCCGTATAAAACTATAATACACACCAATTGTTTTTACATCTTACAATGTTAAAAATCTGTCACTTTTTCGGTCGCTTAGGCTGATGAAGAATATAAGGACAAATGGGCCAAGGCGGTTCTGGATCTTGTCGTGCTCCTCTTGCAGTTTTACGGCTTATCTTCTCCATCTGTTTAAGCAACGTATATCTGAGATCATGCTTCGTCATCTGTTCTCACCTCCTTTCTTAACAGTTTTACAATTAACAAACTAAAGGCGTTATATATAATTCCTAATGCCATATAAGGAACATAATTGTCTTTTGGGGAAAAAGAGCAAAAAAGCATGACTATAGCCCCTACAAAAATAATCCCAATCCTTGATCTTTTTCTAAGGTGTTCATATTCTGCATCAGTCAGTCTCAGGTTCGGATCTCTTATAGTACCTATAAGAAAAATAATAATTGCTGATAAAGTCACTCCAAGTTTGCATATGACAGGAAACATATAGTCACTGATAAGGATGGTAGAAAGCGACATAACTACTGAGGCTACAA
>JAFZWN010000093.1 GCA_017617295.1 Clostridiales bacterium
ACAAGAAGGGCAGATACAATGATACCCGTCTTTTCCGTCAGCTTATATAGGCGTCCCTTCTCGAAGCGGGCGACAAGAGCGGCAAGAAGGCTTATGAGCCAGAGCATCTGGGAGAACCAGAGGATACTCGTTCCACTGACATCCATTATCAGGATCCGGATCGGAAGAGGCGCGGACATGACGCCCTGATCGACATCAAACGCGCCAGCTTCTTTCATGTTGATATAGCCCTGGATCCACCCGAAAAGAAGGATGCCGACTGTCGAAGGGACAAGGAGCTTACGCGTCCTTGATCTGATGAACTCTTTTATCGTGTGTTTCTCAAGATAGTATCTCGAGCTCATGCCGGCGATGAGGAAAAGGATGACCATTATCCAAGGATAGAGAAGATAGATGATGCCGTCCTGATACTGTACCTCCGAGAATGTCTTAAACGACAGCTCGCCGATGGTGCAGAACATAAAGAATACATGGTACAGTACAACTGCCAATACAGAAAACCAGCGAAGGTTATCCAAATAGTGCTTTCTCATACATTTACCACCTTTGCAACATATTTTAACATAATTATCGCGTGCAAAAGCGGCTTAGTCCACCAAGCGTTGTTAACATTTACATATGGGAAATGTACGGTTTTATTGCATCAGATATGCCCTGCAGGGAGCACCGTCACATCCGCCCAGATCCAGTGGAGCTGCACTAAGGAAATATTTCCCTTCAGTAACGTCTTTAAGCACTATCCCTTCGAGAAGGACAATGCCTGCTCCGAGCATTATATTATGGACTTCTGCGGGAGCGTCGGATGGGCCGACGGTCTGGCTCTCGTTACCGTAGAGCAGAAGTCCCGAATCAGCAAACACACGGGCTGCATCGGCAGTCACAACAGCTTCCCCTGCCACCAGAAGGCGTTCCGGTGCACCGGCATCGCGCGCGGCGCCCACCATCTTCGCGGCATCAGAAGAACCTATCTCACCATCAAACCTTGCCACATAGCAGTCGCCGACGAACTTCTCCAGACCGCACTCATCAAGCTTTTTCCCGTCATTGATAAAATGGTAGGGAGCATCGACATGAGTGCCGTTATGAGCGCACATCGAGAAAGCCGTAAGGTTACAGACATCACCTCGGTCGATACTTAGCACCCTTTCAAGAGAAGGCTTCGGATCTCCCGGGTATACGTTACAGGTGAACACTTCCTGAGATATATCAATGATCATGAGAAAAGGGACCTTTCCGTTTTCTATGAGTATATCATCTCAGGCTTTGACTTTCGAGAATATCAGGGACGCGTTATGCCCGCCGAAGCCAAGCGAATTACTCATGCAGTTATCGATATTCCTTGTTTTGCCACGTCCGAAAGTATAGTCAAGATCGAGTTCGTCCTCCCCTTCAAAGGAGTTCCTCGTGACATGAACGTAGCTCTCGAGTATCGCCTTGACGCAGACGATCGCTTCGATCGCTCCGGCACCTCCCAGGAGATGCCCGGTCATGGACTTGGTAGAATTAATGGAAACGGATTTGGCGGCAGGCCCGAGAGCGTACTTGACCGCACGCGTCTCGAAAAGATCGTTGTGGTGCGTCGATGTGCCGTGAGCATTAATGTAATCGATATCAGTAGGGTTGAGACCGGCATTTGTCATCGCGATCTTCATTGCCGTGCCTGCGCCGCTTCCGTCGGGAGATGGTGATGTTATATGATAAGCGTCGTTCGTGACGCCGTAACCTGATATTTCAGCCAGTATGGGAGCTCCGCGCTTTACCGCGTGCCCGTATTCCTCAAGGACAAGTATGCCTGCTCCTTCGCCGAGGACAAAACCGCTCCTGTCCTTGTCAAAGGGACGTGAAGCCTTATCGGGATCAGTCTCCGAAGTAAGTGCCGTCAGCGCCGCGAATCCCCTGATGCTCGTAGCCGTTATGGCGGCTTCCGTACCGCCTGCGATCATAACGTCAGCTTCGCCGAGCCTTATCGAGTTATACGCTTCTCCGATACAGTGCGTACCTGTCGCGCACGCCGTCGAGACATCCATATTCTTTCCCTTGAGACCGAACCTTATGGCGATGTTGGCAGATGCCATATTGGCGATTACAAGCGGTATATACATGGGATCGAGCTTCTCGCCTGCCAGGAACTTCGGGATCTCCTTCTCGTGCTTCTGCATGCAGCCGATCCCGCATCCGACGATGACTCCGATCCTGTAGGGATCTTCTTTCTCTGTATCGAGCCCCGAATCCTCTATGGCCTCTTTGGTGGCGGCAACGGCATACTGAGAAAACAGCCCCATCCTCTTGGCAGGCTTGAACTCCATATAGTTCAGCGGATCGAAGCCCTTGACTTCACCCGCAAGCTTTACCTTAAAGTCGGAGACATCGACCTTGGTTATGGGGCCGATACCGTTACGCCCTTCCTTAAGTCCGTTCCAGAACTCCTCCACGCTGTTTCCGAGAGGCGTGATCGCACCCATCCCGGTTATTACCACTCTTCGGGTCTCCATATCTGACTTCTCCGTTTCTTTGTCTTAGATCGGAGTTTATACAACTTTCAAGGCGAAAAGAACGGGGAAGTTTTGACGTTTGTATCAATTTGACAGGATAAGATGAATTACGCAAATTAGGATAAAACTGCAATTTTACGCAAATTCACACACAAGGATATGTGATATCATTATCACTGTTATTCATGGTGGAGGACAATATATGGCACTGCTTACCAAAGGCGCGATAATGAACACTTTCGAAGAGATGCTCTCTGAGATGAAGTTCGAGAAGATAACCGTTTCCGCTCTCGTCAAAAGGAGCGGGATAAGCCCCAACACGTTTTATTATCACTATCAGGACAAGTTCTCCCTCCTGAATGAATGGTTCGGCATGAAGCTTAGAGATATCCGAAAGGACGAAGACGATCTGCCGAGCTGGCAGAACCGTATCAAGGTATTCTTCTGCATGTGCCGCGATAACCCCAGGCTCATCCATAATATCGTCGACAGTATCTCGCGCGAACAGCTCGAGCATTATATCTTTGAGATCACGGATGTCGTATTCTTCAGCTACGTAAGAAAGAAGACTTCCGGGCGCAATGTCAGCGAGGCCAGAGCCCGCGAGATCGCGAGATTTTATACATATGCCTTTATCGGGTTCTTCCTGGAATATATCTGGGACGACATGAAGGACGATGTTGACGAGAGAGTGGATAACCTTAGTAAGCTCTTCGACAGCTTTATCGACAGCGCGATCAGTATAGGATAAACGGGAACGATCTTATTCTCTTATGAAAGAATCCTCTTCCCTTACGTCGCCTTGGAATTCATACCAGACAGTATCGCCAAGATTATAAACGACATACTGAGGGAAAATATACTTGGTCTCATCGCTTAGCGGATCTCCCGTATTCGGATCCACGGGAGAACTGATCAGGCCGTCCATCGCGAGCAGAGGCGTATCGGCGTTTATCATAAAATCCTCATTCACGGTAAACCCGTGAGCATCAAAATCCTTGACCATCAAAACGGGATTAAAGAATCTGTACTGCTCGTCATAGCTGTATGCATGATCGGATACTATTATGATCCTGGTGTTGTCATAGGCACCGTTTTCCCTCAGATAATCAAACCACCGGGCAAGTCCTAAGTAAGCGGCGGCATTGGAATCATAGAACCTCTCATTGTTATAACCATCGAGCGTGAAAGTATTGCCGTCCCAGTCGGCCCTCTCTCCGATCGATGCTTCATACGCGGTATTGTCCACCGTATATTCGGGAGTATAAGAAGGTTCCTGAAGGAGCGCAAAATCATGAGCCGTATAATTGGCGAACATAAGGAAACAGTCACCGTTTCCGCTTCTTATATCGGTTATATCGGGAAGAGCCATAAGGGCGGTATAGGAATCCATAAACGCCGCGTCATATCCTATAGAACTCTGTTCCGATACTCCTGTCTGGGAATATTTGAAGGAATATTCCCTGTTAGAAGCGTTATAATTTCCGGAATCAAAGAATGTCTCTCTAAGTATCAGGGGCGATGACCTGAATAATCCGTAGCAGAAATAGTTTCTCTCCCAGACATCGGATATCCCGGGATCCTCGGGCATATATCGTCCTTCGGTGATGCATGTGTTGATGCCCGGAAGATCATCATAGATCGACAGGTCGGGGATCCATCTGAAATTCGCATACGAAGGATCGCTGACCGTAACATTAAACCCTGAATCCAGGAAATTAGCCGGCATAACATGGAGAGAGTTATTCATCTCTGATACTGATATACTGTCCCCTCTCTTGATGATCTCGTCGGATGTATAGCCGTATCCTCCGTAAAGTCCGGGAGCACCGCTGTTCGTAAAAGCTCCTGTGGAAAGAGTATTCGGATAAAAGGTAAAACCGTCAAAGCTATCCTGAAGTTCAGCTCTCTCGGTAAAGATATACGGAACAAGGTAACCGGCCGCTCTATCCATCATGATCACTATAACATTCCGCCCGTCCGAAGACAGTTCAAACCGGGCTTCATCCCGCTGTTCGGAGATATACGAGAGTCCCTTGTATTCATTATCGATCGTGATCACATTCGAGACACATATAGCGGAGACCGCCATAAGGATGATATAAACGATAAAGCCCGTTATCTTTACCTTATTCTTGACCAGGATAAAACAGAGCAGGATTATCAGGATGTTGATCATAAGATTGATAACAGTCTTCTGAAGGTCGGGCGAAAAATAGCCTTCATCGGGAACAAGCCTGTTCGTATACCTCTGCGGCTCGAAGAAAACAAAATAGTTGAGCGTCAGATTACAGGCCGTGGCGATAGCGACCGTCCCTATAAGACCTTTTGCCGCCGGTGTCGAAAGATATCTGACTATACCGATCCAGAGGACAAAAAGACCGAAGGAAAGTGCACATGAATATGCAATATAATGCATGGGATCAGTTAATGAATTATCCACGAACTCGATAACCGACGATCTGACCATATCGGTCGGAATATAAAGGCCGGTAAGAAGCGCATTCAGGATAAGAGCGGCGATAACCGGACCTTTGCCGGGATCCAGAACGATCCCCGTCTTCTTCAGTTTGATCTTAGCTGCAACGGGCTTAAGGATATTCTTGAAAAGGGAAAAGATATTATTGACGGTCCAGTACAGGACGAGTCCCGAGGGGGAATCGTAGAGGAGCACCAGAAAGATCGCTGCCAGCCCGTATATCTGTATCTTCTCTCTTAAAGACCTCTTCTTGGAATATACCAGGCCTGAGACCAGATTAATGAGAGTCATGAGTATAGGAAGAACATTGATGCTCAAAGAACCGATAACGATCAGTCCGTCCGGTACGCCCAGATCCCTTATACCGAGAAAAGATACGCCTTTCATGATATGGAGGTTACTGAGCATATGATATCCGGCAATAAAGAACGGCACCTCGAGAAGGAGGGCAAATGAAGCGAAAAGGCTCGAGACCGGATTGTACCCGTTCTCTCTGTAGAGAGCCTGAAGGATCATAAACCTTTCATCTCCTGAGAAAGCCTTTTTGATCTTTGTGACCCTGTCCTTCAGCCTTTTCTCGATATTGCTCTTTTCTTCGGATACCCGGTCAGCCCTGTTATAGATCGGCAGTATGAGAAGATTAAGACAAAGACCCATAAGCACTATAGATACTCCGATATTTCCGGATATCTTATAGCAGATCGAAAAGATAAACTCGAGGATGAGTTCAACAGGTCCTATAAAAAAGCTGTATAACAGATCGATGATCATTTTCTTCCCGTACACGTCAAAATCTTTTAACGTTATATTATTACAGATTATTATTTCTTATGTAAAGTGGGAAAAGGGAAAAATCATCTCACCGGCCGATCTTATCCGGCCTTTTTTGCGGCAATATGTGTCAGTATGTGTGATACCGCGAAAGCTCTTCCGGCCGCACGATAAAACTTACCCCTCCAGTTCTTCTATCTTTTGAAGTATCGTTTTGAAGCCTTCAAGATCAAATGCGGGGTTATAAGTCAGAAAGCCCTTGGTCTTAGGATCGAACAGAAAATACGGATTGACCTCGGGGGCACCGTCTTTGCTCTTTCCGTATACAAAGATCAGGCCGTGATCATATGGGAATTCACAAATATACTGCATATCAGGATACTGTTTTTCAAAATACGCCTTTGCACCATTTTCCATATTATCCCTTTCTCGAACGTCTTCGATCCCACTCATATTCCGGGTGTCTTCTATAATACAGTTCCTTATTCTCGTACATCGTAGTATCGGCGTGCTGCATAGCTTTACGGATATCGGGGATATCACCGCTAAAGGATCCGCCGAAAGCATAATGAGCCCGCCCTTCCCTCTCGGTGTTTTCCGAGAGAAGACTCATATATCCGTCAAATGTCTCGCGGGTTATATTCGTGGCGATGACCATGAACTCATCGCCTCCGACACGGTAGATCTCATGCCCCGGGAAGAATTCCTTCAGCGTATTCGCCATATCCTTAAGGAGCTGATCGCCCGCTATGTGGCCGCGGGTATCGTTCATAGTCTTCAGTCCGTTGACATCGATAAAGAACAGGCCAAACTCACGATCGATCACCGAGGCTCCGGTATCATTGTCGCTGATCCTGTTGTTCATGGCATTACGGTTATATACTCCGGTCAGAAGGTCCGTGGAACTCATTATCTTCATCTGCCTGACCATCTGCTCGTTGGCGATCTCGGATGACAGGATAAAAGTGGTTATCTCCAGTGTCTCTTTGATGACCAGGATATTGGACGAGTCAAAGTTCTTGGCCCATATATATCCGATGGTCTTATGTCCCGAACGGAGCGGATAGATGACGAGATTCCTTATGCAGGCCACGCGCAGGGACTCCGCCCACGCCGGAAGCACTTCCTCAACATGTCTCATGTCATCTTCGCTGTCGATCGTAAAGCAGTTGCTCTCGTCAATAAGCTTCGGCCAGGTCTTTACGATATCGATGAGGCCGTGATCGAGATAGTACTGCAGCGTCTCCTTATCCTCATCCTCAAAGATATCCTCGCAGAGAGGCTGGAAGGTATCATTCTCAAAATCGGTAAGAAGGATACAGCATCTGCTGGCCTGACAGAGCTTTCTGATATCAACGATTATCTGATCCATGGCCTCCTGGAAATCGTCCGCCTCACGCAGCCTGATACAGGTACGGAGGACATGGGCCGCAGCATTTGCCGAGATGTCGGACAGCTTATCCGCATCGGCTTTGGGAGTCATCTCATATGTGAAAAGGCATACGCCCTTCCCTTCAAAAGGTTTAAGGGGAATAAGGAACACACTCAGCCACGAATTAAAGTATGCGGCATCGATATAGACATGTACCGGAAGCTTCGACGAGACACACTGACGGCAAAGCCCCTCAAAGTTCCGGTCACGCTTGATATACTTCGTATAGGGAACGTTAAGTTCAAAGCTGCCGGGTTCGCTCATAACGGACTTTATATATCCATCGTTGGCCGCAAGGATGACATAATCATCCTCGTCACCGTTACCGTCAAGGTCAACGGACAGGATACACGTCAAATGCAGAAAACTGTCAGCCAGAGCTTTATAGTCCATTTTGCATACCATTCCCCTAAAGATAATTTGATTATACACCCAAACCGGAGGATAACGGTAAACTGTTTGTGAATAAATTATGGAAGTATTTTTACCCGACAAGGATCTTGCCCGCCAGCTCCGAATAAGCCTCGATCAGTTCACTGTGATGAGCCTTTACATATGAGGCATCTCCCGAACCCGAGGACTCTTCGAGCATGCGGGCGATAAGGGAGACAGCATTGGCTCCGACGGTCTTCGAGCCGCTCTTTATGGAGTGAACGAGGATATTATAGTTCTTCCAGTCTTCGTTTTTAAGATACGTGGTAAGTTCATTACATCTGCCGGGACAATCGGTAGCATAATCCTTCAGGATCTCGAGATAAAAGTTCACATCTCCCGCGGCATAGCCGATCCCGGCATCGACATCAAGACCCAGAGTCCTGGCATGATCAACGGTAAGAGAAGATCCGGCAGCGGAAGATCCGTCATCCGGAGCAAATTCAAAGACCTGGGGCTCATCATCCGGCTCTTCTATCTCAAGACATTCCGAAAGTATCTTCTCGAGCTCGTCAATATCGATCGGCTTGGAAAGATATCCGTCAAAGCCTGCCTCAAGGTACTGCTCGCGGGCACCGACGACCGCATTGGCCGTAAGAGCGATGACAGTCATATCTCCGATAAGGCCTTCATCCTTGATCGCCTTGAGTGTCTCTATACCGTCCATCTCGGGCATCATGTGATCGAGGAACAGGATATCGAACTTCTCCTTCCTGAGGATCTCTATCGTCTCCTTTCCTGAAGAAGCGAGAACGGGCCTGATATCAAACAGCTTCAGAAGGTTAAAGGCCACCTTGCGGTTCATGTCATTATCATCGGTAACAAGTATCCTCGCCTCCGGTGCTCTCAAAGTGATCTTTTTGCCGGAGGTCTTGGGAGTGGAATTCCTCTTCTCATCGAACTTTCCGACAGGAGTGCTGTCGGTGATCTGAAGAGGAAGATCAAAGTAGAACTTTGAACCGATACCGTATCTGCTCTCGACATTGAGCTTGCTTCCCATCATGGTCAAAAGCTTTGTCACGATCGATATGCCGAGTCCCGTTCCCTCTATATGGCGGTTACGCTTCTCCTCTATCCGCTCGAAAGAGATATAGAGCTTGTCGAGATCCTCCTCCTTTATTCCTATACCGGTATCTTCGACTTCTACATGAAGAACGATCCGGTCGTCCTTTCTGGATGACTCAAGGACACGGAGCGTGACCGAACCTTTCTCGGTATACTTCACGGCATTTGTAAGGAGGTTCATTATGACCTGGGCTATCCTTACATCGTCACCCATGAGCTTTACGGGGATATTCTCGTCGACCTCCACTTTGAGATCGAGGAACTTGGATCTGGCTCTCTCGCTGATCGAATTAAGAAGACCGCTGATCAGCTCATTAACGTCAAATTCCACGGGCACCAGATTCATCCTGCCGTCTTCGATCTTGGAAAAATCAAGTATCGTATTGATTATGGAAAGCAGGGTGTTGCCGGCGCTCTTGATGTTCGCGGCATAATCCAGTATCGTATCGTCTTTGGACTCTCTAAGGATCATCTCGTTCATGCCGAGAACTGCATTGATGGGCGTTCTTATCTCGTGCGACATATCCGCCAGGAAATCGCTCTTCGCCTTGTTGGCGGTATCGGCGGCCGACTTCTCGAGCTTCAGGACTGTCGCCTCATACTCCCTCTTGCGCTCGACTTCCTTCATCTCCTCCATACGGCGGTTGACCTTACGTTCATATCTGTAGCCGATGATATAGAACATGGACATCAGTCCGAAGACAAGGATCGATACGATGATATTGACTATAAGAAGGTTCCTCGGGACAGTGAACAGTTCGCTGTTTCTCGTAATGACCACAAGATGCCACTGCTCATGCACCTCATCAACAAAGACTGTACACCTCTCCCCGTCGATCGTAGTCTCAAAGTTACCCTTGCCTACGCTTATTATCTTCTCAAAGAACTCCCTCTGTTCTTCAGTCTGATCAAAATAAGAACCGATCAGCGAGGTATCGTTATGGGCAATGACCATACCGTCATAGTTAAGGATAAAGCCGTAACCGTGTCCGTTGATATTGATGTTTTCGGTGGTCTCCTGAACGCCCGACAGCGTAAGATCCATTGCCAGGACATCGTTGGGATCGGTCAGGCTCTTGCCGACGGATATGATGACATTGCCTGTCTGCGCATCCACATACGGAGATACGATGATCGGCTGACCATTGGCCGCGACTATCGTCTGATACCAGTCTCTGGCTGTGGGATCATAGCCCTCGGGTGGAGTCCAGCCGACGCCGTCAACATAGTTGCCGCAGATAACACCGTATATTCCGGTATAAGTCTCGTCAAACTGGGCTTCGGTATTGGCGGATTCTCTTGTTATATATTCGATGATCTCGGTATCGGAGGCTCCGTTATTGACCATGTGGTCGACCGTATCCGCGGTGACCCACATCACGGAACTGGCCTTCTCGAGATAGTTCTCAAGTTCTGCGGTTATGGCAGACGTCTTATCTTCACCGATTTCGTGTACATAGGAAAAAGAAGTCTTATAGATGGATCTCGTGGTATAGATCACAAGAAGTAGCATCAGGATGAACGTAACACCCAGTGTAATGACCAACGATTTCCAGTTCTGCTTCATAACCCTCTCACCTGAATATACGTATTGAGATTATATATTTCGGGATTTGATAATGTCAATCAAGTGCAGTTGATATGGTTAGGGCGTTGTAGTATCCTTATCGGGGAATCAGGGAGTCACTTCGGGGGCTACTTTTATGGAGAAAAAAGACAGAGGATCCTTTAAGGGATCCATAGGATTTGTCCTTGCCGCGGCAGGCAGTGCCGTGGGTCTCGGAAACATCTGGCGTTTCCCTTATCTGGCCGCAAGAGACGGAGGCGGTCTGTTCCTCGTCATCTATCTGATACTGGCATTGACATTCGGTTTTACGCTTTTGACGAGCGAAGTCGCCATAGGCAGGAACACGAGACAGAGTCCCCTTACCGCATATAAAAAGCTATCATCCAAGTGGAGCTGGATCGGAGTCTTCTCCTGCATCATCCCTTTTATCATCGTGCCGTATTACTGCGTTATCGGAGGATGGGTCTTCAAGTATTTTGTGACTTTCGCGATCGGACGCGGGAGCGAAGCTTCCAATGACGAGTTTTTCGGAAAGTTCATAACAGGAGAATGCGAGCCGGTCGTTTATATGGTCCTCTTTCTCCTTTGCTGCATCCTTGTCATACTTAAAGGCGTAAGCGGAGGTATCGAAAAGACTTCCAAGATAATGATGCCGATCCTTCTCATTCTGGTCATCTTTGTAGCCGGCTATTCACTGACGATATCTCACACGAACGAGGACGGCGTGACCGTTACCGGTTTGGAGGGTCTTAAGGTCTATCTGATACCGAGCATCGAGGGGATGACTCTTAAGGACTTCTTCACTGTGGTCACCGATGCTCTGGGTCAGCTCTTTTTCAGTCTCAGCATCGCCATGGGTATCCTGATAGCATACGGTTCTTATGTTCCCGATGAAGCGAATCTGGTCAAGTCCATCAATCAGATCGAGTTCTTCGATACTTTCGTCGCGTTCCTGGCAGGCGTCATGATCATCCCGTCGGTATTCGCATTCAGCGGCAGCGAAGGATTACAGAAGAGCGGACCTTCACTCATATTCGTTTCCCTGCCCAAGATCTTCGAACAGATGGGACTCTTCGGAAGCATCATCGGAGCCGTTTTCTTCGCTATGGTATTATTCGCGGCATTCACGAGCGCTATCTCGCTCTTTGAAGCTGTAGTATCGAGCCTTATCGACAAGTTCGGCATCAGCAGGATAAAAGCGACCGTAATAGAGACTGTCCTGTCTCTTGTGATCGCCGTGATAGTCTGCCTCGGATATAATGTCTTCTATTTTGAGGTGACATTGCCTAACGGATCAGTGGCCCAGATACTCGATATATTGGACTATGTAACGAACTACATACTCATGCCGGTCGTAGCCTTTGCGACATGTATCCTGATAGGCTGGGTCTTAAAGCCCTCGTTTGTCACCCGGGAAGTAACCAAAAACGGCGAGAAGTTCGGAAGAGCCAAGCTCTATTCCGTCATGGTCAGGTTTATCGCTCCCGCATTTATCCTTATCCTATTCCTCCTGTCGGCAGGAATAATAAAACTCTGACCGGTATTATGATATAATTCTCGCGTGCAGAGGCAATAAGGGATAAGGAGACAGATTATATGAAAAGATTACCGGGGTTGATCATTTGCGCTTCACTTTTACTGTCATCGGTCTGTTCATGCAGTATGATCTCTCCCGCCACTACGGAAGAGACAACGACAGTGCTTACGACCGTATCGGCAACGACTGAGACGACCGCTTCCGTTATGACGCTGGCCGATGCTGTTTTATACGGTGACTTCATCGGAAATGACTATAGTCCCACATATAATCTGTATTCAGGGGCTACGACAGTCAGCTACAGGATAATGCTAGCGACAGGCTCCGATGACTATTCATGGACTTATAACTATACCGCCGAGGTCGACGGCGAGATCTTTTGTGAAGAGACCGGTCTTACCACTGATAACCGGACGGAATGCATTATCGAGATAACGGATGATGCCGGGCTTCCCCTCGGACATCTTATACTCACAGTCACAGATGAAAACGGACAGACAGTCTCTGTCGGCGAATGCGATCTGGCAAACGAGACTGAAGCGGTAAGGCTCTCCCGTCCGGAAGACTTGCAGGTGGAATTTGACGAGAACGGGAGCTGCGCTATCCCGCGCACTGACCTCATCTTTACTATCCCCGAAGGCTTCGAAGAAGCCAACAGGCTCTACGGCGAAGCGCTCAGAAGGAGCGGGGACCGTGATTTTGCCGATTCTTTTATATTTGATATCTGTGATGATAACGGCTACGAGATCGGGCTTACATATCTCGGAGATCTGGATTTTCAGAGCCCGAGAACTATCAACGCCGTATCATCTGCGGTCGAGAACCGGGTCATCGATATAGATCAGCAAAACCGGGCCAGGGAGGCATATGTAATGCCTTATGAAATGGACGGAAGACAGTGTGATGCATATATAATCGAGCTGCCTTCGGAAAACGGCGGGACTATGTATTATACGGTATTCCCGGTCGGCAACCGCGATATCGCCTATGTTATCGTCGCCATAACGGATTCAAGCTGTCCTCCGCAGACAGTACTGGGAACGGTAACTGCTTCCGAATGATACTTATTTAAGCCACTGAATAAAAGCTGTCTTATCGTTACTGTTAAAGCCGTTTCTCTCGTAAAAGGCCAGAGTTGAAGCTCTCTTGGAACCCGTCAGCAGCATCATCTTGTAGCATCCTGCTTCCTCTGAGATCTTTTTCGCATAGGACAGGCATTCACTTGCATACCCTCTGCCGCGGAAATCTTCCCTCGTTACAACATTTTCGATAAAAGCATATGGCCTTATGTTACGCGTAAGGTTCGGAATGATGACGCATACACAGGAAGATACGATCTGCCCGCCGATCTCCTTTACGATAAGGTGATGATCCGGATCATTAATGATCTTCTCCCATGTATCGTTAAGTTTCTGATCCTTGGCAGGAAGACTGTCCTCATGGAGGAACAGATAGAGTTCAAGTATCTTATCCAGATCTTCTTTTACCGCTTCTCTGACCATGATAACCTCCGTTCATTAACCGGGCTCAATACCCGAAGAAAACGCTCATCTCTCCTTCGCCTCTGTTCGACCACAGAAAATAAGGTATAAGTTTCAGGTCCGTTTCACTCTCGCTCATCCGATCGAATGTCTTATAGAGCCGGCTCGCGAAAGCCTCTCCGCCTGTAGCGCTTACTCTGACTGCGGATATATCGAGTCTCACGGCATCGATACCGAACTCATCCGTAACGCTCTGCCTTATCTCAAACGGTCTCTTAAGCCTGATACTCCTCAGTCCTTTTCCATTATCCGCCTCCTCGGCACAATAAACGAAAGGCCCCCTCATAACAGCCGCTCTTAAGTTATCCTCATTTACTCTCGGATCAGAAACGACCACACGGGGAGAGATATCAAACATGAGCCTTATCTCGCGGTCACTGTCAAATCCGGATATATACAGATATCCGTCTCTGACCGAAGTCTCTAATCCTTCGGCGCCCTTTATCTCATACTTGCCCGAAGTCCACCCCGGGATCCTCAGAGCCAGGACAAAGCCTGTATCCGCTGCACCTTCGACAAAGACACTGACTTCCCCGTTAACGGGAATACCCGATTCCACTCTTATACCGACATCCCTGCCGGAAACGGATTTGGTTATCTTTGAACTCATATAAAGATGCGTAAAGAGCGTATCTTCACTCTCGGTATACGCATAACTCCCTACTGATGTCAGTAGCCTGGCGATATTGGGAGGACAGCATGCACAACCGAACCACTTCTGCCTTACGGGCTTAACGTGTTCCTTGCGCTCATCTTTAGCGCAGGCTTCGGGGAGCACTTCAAGAGGATTAACATAGAAAAAGCTCTTCCCGTCCAGAGCCATCCCGCTCAGGACACAGTTATAAAGAGCAAGTTCCATGATATCCGAATACTTCCGGTCGGGCTTGATCTGAAGCATCCTTCTCGCGAAAAAGATAAGGCCTATCGATGCGCAGGTCTCGGAATAAGCCGTATCGTTCGGAAGATCGTAAGGGAAAGAGAACGCCTCCCCGATATGAGTACCTCCGATACCTCCCGTGATATAGAGCTTGGTATCGGCGATACTGTCCCATAAGGCCTCGCATGCGGTAAGAAGTTCGGTGTCTCCCGTGATCCTCGCCATATCGGCCATACCGCTATATAGATAAACGGCTCTGACCGCGTGTCCGACGGCTTCCCTCTGTTTCCTTACGGGCATATGAGCCTGATGATAGTAATCCGGCTTACCCTTCATGTCGGGGTGTTCTTTCTCAAAGTACAGAGGCTCCTGCCCTCTCTGATCGATAAAGTATTCCGCCAGGTTCCTGTAGCGCTCTTCACCCGTCACCTCATAGAGCCTGAACAGAGCCATCTCGGCTATCTCATGCCCGGGATATCCGTTGATCCTGCCTTCTTCCGTTCCGAAGATCCCCGCTACATAGTCGGCAAATCTCCTCGCCGCATTCAGGAGCTTATCCTTGCCCGTCGCCTGATAATAGGAGACCGCGCCTTCGATCAGATGCCCCATGCAGTAGAGTTCATGGTGATCTCTAAGATCAGAGAAACTCTTATCCATTCCGTTGATAATGTAATAAGTATCCAGATAGCCGTTCGGAAGCTGGGCATCGCATACTATGTCTATCGCCTTATCTGCAGTCTCTTCCAGCACCGGATCAGGATACGCCGCCAGTGAATATCCCACAGCTTCTATCCATTTGGAAAAATCGCTGTCCTGAAACAGAAAACCGTAGAATTCATCGTCTTTGGCTTCTTCTCTTCTTTCGGGGAAGACAGCGAATCCTCTGTAAGTATACTTCGGAGCTTCGTAGTCCCGCCCGAGCGTCCTCATCTTCCTGTTGAGATTACCTGCAGCTTTAAAGTTATGCATACAAAAGCTCGGAGCAGCATCCGGGACCCTGTCGTTTAAGATATCCCACTGATACGGGATGACTTCCTTTCTGACCAGCTCCGTCTCGCGGGACCAGAAACGGTCGTCTATCTTTACTCTTTTTATATCGACCGGCCTGATCATCTGTGAGTGACCCTTAAGATCAGATTCTCGCCGTAGCTGTATCCGATCTCGTTACAATACGGCAACTTATATCTGCCCACCACTTCAATATCGATATCCTGATCATCGAAAAAGTAAAGATAATACCCGGCGGGATCGGTAATACCGTAGTTATCAAAATTCACGGCATTAAAGATGTAGAACTCGTCCGTCTCGTTCCATATCTCGTCCGGATCGTTCAGATATCTGATATCCGTAGTGAACACGTCGAAAGTCTGAAGAACGGTATCCGTTTCCGGAGAGACATAATGCCTCGATCCCCGGAATGTATATGACATCACTCCGAGGCTCTGCTCATCAAAATGGATAAAGACCGGATCCCCTCCCGAAAGGGCATTGATATCAGTTACAAGGTCGTCCTTGGTCGTCGTTTTCAGATATCTGTATTCATGTACCACATTAGAAATAAGTACCAGGGCCATCAGGACGGAAAACACGGCAGGCATTATCTTCTTTCCCTTGCAAAGAGAGAACAGGAATGACAGGGTTATGATACCCGCACCCGAGAACACATAAAGATACCTTACCGCAAAGATCGGGGTAACCGTGACCGTAACAACATAAAATACCGTAATGGATATTACCGTAACGGCAAAAAGGAACAGGAGCTTTTTCAGGTTCGGCCAGTTTTCCTTCATATCCTTTTTGGAAACGATCCGTGTTATCGACGAAGCCTGTGACAGCTTATCCTTATCCGTGATAAGTATGACATTGATAAGCGGCGCGAGGACCAGGACCAGGATAAAGATATAGCTGAACACCATTGTCAGATAGTTTTCGGAGAATCCGACAAAAGCAATGTAATATCCGAAAAATACCGGTTCGGTATCAGTCCAGAAGTAATCCTGAACATTTCCCAGCTGATGGAGAAGCACAAAGAGCCAAGGCAGATAGAGTACAGCCACCGTAATGCCGCTTATAAGATACTTGAAGAACAGATCCTTCCTTTTACTGATAAGAGAGGCAAGAAGGAAGAACACATACATACAGAACGTAAAGATCAGGGCCACATTATGCGTATACATCGAGGCCAGAGAGAAGACCGAGAAGATGACGATATCGGACTTTCTCTTGTCAAAGAACACGAGCATGGCGTAGGTTACCGTACAGGTCGACATGACATAAGCCAGGATAGTCGGCCTGATCTCCACCCCGTAAAACAGGTTGTAGCTCGAACACAAAAAGGCGACTGCCGCTATCACAGACACGGCCTTTCCTCCCAATCTTCTAAGCGGGAACAGGGCTACAAAGAACAGCAGCGCAAAAAGGACTATCGAAAAAGCCCTCAGGGCAATGAGCTTCACTCCGAATATGAGGGAAAATGCCTTAAGACAGAACGAATAAAGAGGCGGGCTGTAGTCTTCGGGAAGGAGCTTAAATATCCCGGCCATATCATGATCCGTCAGAAAAAACTGGTAAGAACTGTCATACGAGATGCTGTCCTTACAGCAAAGTAAGAAAAAGAATGCTGCGAATGCCGCCGTAAAAAGGACCCATAATCCGCCGAACAGCAGATCATCCCGTTTTTTTCCTGTCTTGCTCATCATTCCTGTCTCCGTTTTATACTCATATATACCTTAACAGTGTAACATAAATGATTGCAAATCATACCTTCAGATCATTATAATAATATAAGTGATCAACTTGTAAAGGAGATACGTTCCATGAGCGATTCAACCAAGAAGAGACTTGTAACCAGAAGCGATTTTGACGGACTGGTATGTGCCATGATCCTTAAAGACAAAGGTCTTATAGACGATATCAAGTTCGTGCATCCCAAGGACGTACAGGACGGCAAGATCGAGCTGTCAGAGAATGACATCACGACTAACCTCCCCTTTGATCCGAGATCGGGACTCGTTTTCGATCACCACGAATCAGAGTTGACACGTAATGCCCAGGCCCAGAACAAGGACAGATATATAATCGACCCTCATGCCAAGAGCGCAGCCCGCGTGGTATATGATTACTACGGCGGCAAGGAGGGTCTCCCCCATATCTCCGAAGAACTTATGGAAGCCGTTGATAAAGGCGATTCCGCAGACTTTACTCTCGAAGAGATACTGAATCCCACCGGCTGGGTCCTTATGAACTTCCTGATGGATGCCAGGACGGGACTCGGCAGATTCCATGATTTCCGTATATCCAACTATGACCTCATGATGGAACTCATCGACTACTGCATGAACCATACGGTAGATGAAGTCCTCGCCATTCCTGACGTACAGGAACGCGTGGTACTCTATTTTGACCAGCAGGAGAAGTTTAAGGAGCAGCTGTCAAAGATCACCCGTGTCGAAGGCAAAGTGGCTGTGATCGACCTTCGCGAACAGGATACTATATACGCAGGCAACCGCTTTATGGTCTACGCCATGTATCCCGAGACTGAGATCTCCATCCATGTGGCATGGGGTTTCAAAAAGCAGAATACGGCCGTAATGATCGGCAAGTCGATCGTCAACAAGGCCTCCAACGCCAACATCGGCGAGCTCTGCCTGAAGTACGGCGGCGGCGGTCACAAGAACGCCGGCACTTGCCAGATCGACAATGACAAGGTTGATGAGGCTCTGCCCGACATCATCAGGGCTCTGAACGAAGCCTGATCCTTATACCCCAAAGAATTAAAGGATGCCATTTTTGAAGTGAACCCCTGAAGTTGGACAAACTTCGGGGGTTCACTTAATTCCGTTTAACCCGCGGGGGCATCCTTTTTATGCTTCTCGAGCCTGTAGAGATGCTCCTCATCGATCCTGTCGATCCCGTTTTTAAAGTCATACCCCATCTTACGGTAGAAAGGCAGTCCCGTTATCGACGCGGGGATCTCTATACGGCGGGCTCGTCGCCCGAATTCATCGTTTTCGAGAGTCTCCACGATGAGCCTCCCCACGCCCTTGCCCTGATATTCCGGCAGTACGAAGATCGTGAAAAGACTGCTCTCTTCTTTCTTATCCCAATACGGACCGATGGCTCCGCAGCCGATTATCCGGTCCTCGTCGGTAACCACATACATATGTGTCCATGACGCTCTCCCGAGAACATGTTCTGCCGTCTCGGTCTTTATGAGCTCATCCATAAGCTCCGGGGGATAATCCTTCGTGTTACTGATCCTGATAGTTGTCCTGATCACTTCGGATACCGCTCCGGCGTCCTTTTCTTCAAATCGTCTGATCTCCATTTTTATTCTCCTTTCGTAAAACAAAAGGACCGCTTATCCATTGTGACAAGCGGTCCGTTACTGATCGAGGTGTTAAATTTTCTACGTCAACAGAAGGCCACTCGCGATAACATTCGCATAGAGACTGTCATATACATATTCTGCATTCTGCTGACGTTTCTGATCATAACCGTTGATCCTTCCGTTTGGTTTTCTGTGAGTCTAGCACTTCAAATATCCTGTGTCAAACAGGGTCTTGATCCTGACCGGTATCAGAGACCCGATCCGTTTGTATCCATGACTTCCTTATACCACCATGCGGAATCCTTGATGATCCTCTCCTTGGTCCGGTAATCCACATAGATAAGTCCGAACCTCTCGTCATATCCTTCGGCCCACTCGAAATTATCCATTACGGACCAGTGCATGTATCCCAGGATGGGAACCTCGTCGGCCGCCCTGGAGAGCTCCTTCAGGTAGCGGTGGGTAAAGTCGATCCTGTATGTGTCATGGACCTTGCCGTCCAGGCAGACCCAGTCATGTTCGGTCATGCCGTTCTCGGTTATCATAACGGGAAGCTTGTATCTCCTGTAAAGATATACCGGAGCCCAGTACATCGCCTCGGGAGTGATCGGCCAGTTAAGGGCATTATGCGGACAGCCCATATAACGGTTGCTGCCGTAAGTACCGTCCTTGGATTCGTAGCCAGCGCAATAGTAGATATTGGTCCCGTAAAAATCCAGCGGCGCGGATATCATCTTCCACTGTTCATCGGTAAACTCCGGGACCAGATCCCCGAACTCATCGAGCAGCGACTGCGGATAATGGCCGAGATAGATAGGATCGGACCAGTAGGACATCGACAGACAGAAGTTAGCTCCGCTGCATCGGAACGTATCATCATATGCCTTGTCGATCGCTTCCTTCGAATCATTCTCGGGCTTGAACACCGATGAATACGGTGCCATCGAGATATATGCCCTCTGCTTCGATCTCTCGCGTATCACCTTTACCGCCTTGCCGTGAGCCAGGAGCATATTGGCTCCCATCTGAAGGATCTCGGGCGGCGAGCACTTCTGGAACGGAGCAAACACTCCGAGCTGGTAAGATATTCCCAGAGCGCACTGCGGCTCGTTAAATGTCATCCAGTACTTTACGCGATCCGATAAAGCATCTACAAGGACCCCGGTATATTCGGCGAACCAGTCGGAAGACTCTTCGTTCTTCCAGCCGCCCCTGCACTCGAGAGCATAAGGATAATCCCAGTGAAAAATGGTGACAAGAGGTTCTATCCCGTTACTGATCAGTTCGTCGACCAGATCGGAATAGAACTTCAGTCCCTTCTCGTTTATCCTGCCGGTACCTTCGGGAAGGACTCTGGCCCAGCTGACCGAGAAACGGTATGCCCGGAGTCCGATCTTTTTCATCAGGGCCACGTCTTCCTTCATGCGGTGATAGTGATCGGCCGACACCTCGCCGGTCTCGTTATATCTTATATGGCCGTATTTGGCCGTGACATCCCAGATATTGAGGCCTTTGCCGTCTTCGTTCCATGCGCCTTCGACCTGATATGACGCGGCTGCGGCACCCCACAAGAAATCATTTGAGAAAGCCATAACGTCCCCTCCTTTTTTGTATAGAGACATTATAGCATGTCACGGCATCAAGGTCATACAGACTGCGTTGCTTCTTCGGAAGAAGTAACAGGAGCGGCGGGAGCTTCGGATGCGGCCGCGGGAATGACCGGCTCGGCTGTCATCTTTTTTACAAAGGCATCGATGCTCTCCTTTGAGTAAGCCTTTGTAAAGATGAAAGGCAATGCCAGAAGGCAGATATAGAATGCTGCCATGAGAGCGACGAGACCCCAGGTATATACATTTCCGGATCCGTCTCCGCCGGAGAAGCATGTACCGAGATTGTTATTAATGAAATGGATAGCCGTAACCACCCAGATATTGCAATCCGTTTTCATGTAAGCCCAGCCGAAGAAGATCGCAAAGCATACACAGGCGATGACCTGGATGATGATGCTCTGAAGAGCTGTCTCGGGCGAATAGAAGAACAGGTTTATCGGCACATGCCACAGTCCCCAGATAACGCCGAGGATGATAACGCCGAGCCTGCCTCCGAACTTCTTCATGAGACGGGGCATAAGATAATATCTCCAGCCGTATTCCTCACCGAAATAAGGAAGGAATGCCAGAAATAATGAGATAGGGAGCGTGACCGCTGTGATGATCCCCGTAAACGATATACCGAAAAGCTCAGCCGTAACGGGAGTACCGCTCATGACACAACCGAGGATCGCGGGACCAAACGCGATCACAAGATACAAAGCGATAAAGAGAAGAGCGATCAGTATGCCCTTCGAAAGCTTAGGCATCGAGAGACCGTAAGCCTTTCTGATATCCTTCTTTTCGGTAAATAGCATGATAAGAGATACGATGCTTCCGGTCATGAATATACCGTTACCGAGAAGAGCGGCCGTATCGCCGTCAATAACAAAAGTGAGGAGCGCGCAGAGGACTTCCGCCACAGTCGTGATAAGGAAAGTCCACATGAACTTCTTGGGAAGCGGGACCTTTCTGTCACCGTCTTTTTCTGTTACAAGCTGTCCGAGCATTACGCCTGCTGCGGGAAGGAACATCCATACGATGGGAAATGCTCCTGTAGCGTTACCGCTGTAAAAGACTATGCCCATCAGTATACCGAGTAATACCGGCGTACCGAAAGTCACGAGCCAGAATAATAATGATCTTTTCTTTTCCATACTATCCTCCGTGGATCTTTTTTTGATACCTAAAGGATAATCGTGCCCGTTAAAGATAACCTCTCTTAAGTCTAAAGAAAAAGTTAAGATATGGTTTACTGTTTTTTGGAGCTGAAAACGAACTTGCGCTGAATAAAATAGCTTAAGAAGAACAGGATAAGATCCACGGGGATCTTAACGGCTACTTCCGGTGCGGAAACAAACAGTTTGCAGAGTCCTGTCACGATAAGAGCGCTCGCAGTCATCTGAAGCACAGCCAGGATGACGTACTTGACTGCCGCCTTTCCCTTATTCTCGCTGCTCCTAAATACCAGGGCATAATTCATGACAAAATTACAGCACGCCGATATGACACGTGCCAGTATAGTCGAAGCGGCAACATAATATACGGGAAAATATCCTCTCAGAAGATGACAGAATACCGCAAACAAGATGATATCGATCACGCACGACGACACCGACGCTATCAGATACTTTACGAACTTGGCGGCCAGGATCTTATAGATCCGGAACGAATCCTTGAACGTATTAAAGTGAGTGGAGTGGTTCTCCTTAGAATCATAGATAGTAAGGATCGGGACCTCGACGATAGGATATCTGTCGACAGTCTCAAGGAGCATCCTGGTCTCGAACTCGAACCTCTCCCCTTCCGTATCGAGAAGATCCTTCATAAAAGCTTTGGGAATCCCGCGAAGTCCCGTCTGCGTATCGCTTACGGTAACCCCCGAGACATAGCTCATGAAGTTCATCGTTATCTTATTGCCGTAATAGCTCTTCCAGGGGATCTCCTTCTTGTTAAAGGAACGTACTCCGAGGATAAGGGAATCGGGGCTACTGAGAAGCGCCTCTTTGACCTTGCCCATGCATTCCACCGAATGCTGTCCGTCCGAATCGGCAGTGACTACGCCGACCAGGTCATCCCCCATATTCTCGAGGATATACGAGAACGCCGTCTTCAGGGCTCTTCCCTTTCCCTTGTTGACCTCATGGGTCAGAAGTATGCCCTGTTCTCCTATTGTCTCACAGGCTTTATCAAAGATATCCTTATATTCCGGTCCCGATCCGTCATCCACCATGACAACGGTACCGGCATCCTTGGCGACTATGTCCTTCAGAAGATCGATAAGTCTCTCGTCCGGCTCATAGGCAGGTATTATCGTTATTATATTTCCCATTTTATTCTCCCTGACATTATTTACTCCATAATCCAGACCATTTTACACCATAAATCGATCTTTGAAGCATACCATATGTTAGGCATATTAAAATGAAATAATACTATTGACAAAATATACACTCAATCTTATAATACTTTCCGTCGCACAAATGCCGACTTAGCTCAGTTGGTAGAGCAGCTGATTTGTAATCAGCAGGTCGCGAGTTCGAGTCTCGCAATCGGCTCCAGGTTAAAACCCCGTAACCACAGTGGTTACGGGGTTTTTTGTTATCTTCTTCCCGACAGAGTTATCACCATCCCATAGCTTTCAGGATATAAGTAACCAGTCCCATAGCGAAAATCATGGATAAGGCGGAGAAGGCGTTTGCCACGAAAACATATCCGAAAAGGGTCTTTCTCTTCCGTTCCTTGGGAAACACCATGTTATAGACTGCAAACTCCAAGGCCAGGACAGATGCTTCCAGGAGCAGGAAAAGGATAAGGAAGTATTTGATAAAGATGAGCATGATAACATTGGCAGTTACATTGGTAACCAGATTAGTAAGAAATACTGTAACGATCTCTTTTTTTGTCTTATAACCGAAAAATTTGGCGATACATGTCTCAATGATAAGAGTAAATACCAGGTTACAGAGCATTACGACGCTCATTCTTCTCTTCATGAAGCCGTCATTATAATTTTCCACGGTAAGATGATCACCGCCGGCGGAAAGATCTATCCTGTATTCATCGTGCCTGCCCATAACCGTGAAGATATCCGAGACCCGGTATTCGCCGTTATCCGGGAAGTAGATCACGATCTTCAGGGATCCGCCGGGATTAATGGTTCCGTAATATGCTATCCTGCTATCTCCGCGGTTTACTGTCCGGGTAATGGTAGGCCGCAGGCCGTCGGGATCTTCATATTCCGCAAGGAACGAATCCAGACTCGATAGCGCATCTCTGTCTTCGTCGTTTTCGGCAGCGATATAGTAGTTTTCCATATAACCCGAATTTTCCTCATGAAACAAAATGACGAAATATTCCCTGTCTTTGGGAGCTTTCTGAACAGACAGATGAAATGCCGGTTCCGGAAGCGAGTTGGCCGACAGAGTTCCGAAGATTGACATGATGACCGTCATAACGGTAATCAGACAAACAGCGATCTTAGTATTCTTTTTTTCCATAACTTATATGCGGTATAGTAATTTTCCGTCTGCTCCTTGATTCCTGAATTGAAGTCAAAACCTCAAACAGTCTTGATTATAGCATACTGCCCCGTTAGCGAAACATCGGCTTCGGAGAAGAGTCCGATCAATGTCACTCATATATGATCCTATTTGCCTTTAGATCATTATGCAGCTGTTTTTATACCGGGCAGGCTCAGCTGACGCTGACAGCTTCCAGGAAATTTTCCACTGTCATGTTACCTACGAGAGGCTTTGCCTCATCACCGGGAGTCAGGGAATAAAACTCTTCCTCGGTTATCTCCACTTTGTCATCAAACGAAGGATCGCAATAATAATACCGTACGGTTCCGTTAAAGGCATTGGGATCCAGAAAGGCATGCTCATACTGAAGCATGTCGAAGTTCGCCCTGATGAGCGTAATATGCTCGATAGATCTTAAGTCGTCTGTCATGTGGCCGATAAACGTGAAGAAAAAACCGCCGTTCTCCTCGGGTCCGCCGCCGTTAACTATGCAGTTCCTCCGCGGCGCATATGTGTTATAAGTTTCCGGATATCCGTACATACTGCGGAGAAAAACAGTCTCTCCGTCAATGAAAGTATAGAGTCTTCCGTAGACCACACCGTCGGGAACACTGACACTTACGATAAGCTCGGGGATATCATCATCATTTATGAGGACCAGGCCGCATAACATATCGCCGTAATCTCCGGCATGATATCCGTTATCAAAATCCTCGGGAGAAAGCGATGTGACCACATCGGCATATGCCGCTTTCCATCCTGTATCAGGACAGGAATATGCTTCCGGAAGCAGCACCAGAAGATCGGACGGCGAATATGTCGATGAACTCGGGGTGCAGCTTAAGATAGACCATACTCCGCTATTATCCGTTCCTCTGTATTCCATAACATAATCGTATCGCAGACCGTCTCTTGCAGGATTGAATGACGGGTTGTTCTCCACCATCAGATCATCATATACAAGAGTGGTCAGATAATAATACTGACCATCAGTACTTGCATTGATTATCTGTTCGCATAACGTGAATTCTCCACTTCCTCCATTGGAATACCACAGATATCCGTCGGATACATATCCGCCCCTGTTATAGGATCCGTCATTCGTCACGGTGATATTTCCATTGATCCTATCCACGTCTTCAGGAGAGATACTGAGAACATTCTCTTCGACCCATACCAGCTGATCGTAAGCCACACGGTGACATCCGCCGTTTCCGGAAAACAGATCCTCCGGATCGCTGAACCCGAAGCTTCCGTCATAATCATCGAAATAATAGGAAAGATCGACCTGACATCCCAATCCGTTCCCGAAAAAGGATCTCAAGACAAAATCATCGGGGATGGCGGAATGATCATACTCATGATAATCCCAGCGCGAGATCAGCCTGCGTAACTGCTCACTGTCGGGAAGTTCCTCCAGGGGCACATCATAAGGTACAGGAGCTTCCGTTTCCGACGGTTCAGTCTCAGTCGGCTCGGGAACAGTCTCCGTAACCGTTGCTTCCGTCGTCTCGATCACCGTCTCGGAAGCCGAAGTCTCCGTTATCTTCGTGACTTCGTCTTCGGCTTCAGCTGCCTTATTTCCGGTGCCTTTGGAATCATCCACCATGCCCTTTACGCTGATACCTGCGGGAACCAGGATTGCAGCAGCTGCCACCACGGCAACGGCCTTTCCGATACCGGTCGACAGGAATCCCGCTTTGGCAACGGCGGCACCTCCCGCCTTGGCAGCAGAAGCCTTGCCTGCGGCCGAGCCTGCCTTTCCGGCAGCTTTTGCCGCGGCCTTAGTGGCGGCCTTAGTGGCCTCACCCTCGGAAAGCGATCCGGGCTTTACCGAAGATCTCGGACCGGGGCCTATGGAAGAAGATATATCCGGAACCTGAAGTCCCGTCGCCTCTGTTCTGAACAAAGCGGTAAGGAAAGGAACCGCGCCCATCCCCCTCAGACTGTCGCCGGATTCCTTCTCGTACTTCTCGACGGCCTTTCGTATCAGGATCCTCGAAGACTTGAGCCTCGTCTTGACAGTTCCTTCGGGACATCTCATGACCGATGCGATCTCATCGACGGGCATCTCGTCGTAATAGTGAAGAAATACTGTCTGATACTGAACATCCGAGAGCTCGGACTTTAAGATCTTAAGTAAGGTATCTCTCTTGCTCTTCTCGACTATGTAATGATCGGGAAGGTCTTCCAGGTTATCGTTACCTTCAAGTATCTCTTCGGTCGCTATGGCGTCATCGTAATACGTCTCGCCCTTTTTCTTTCTGATCATATCCGTCGATTTATTGACGGCGATCCTCTTGATCCAGCTGACAAATGTCTTCCCGTCGCTCAACGAACCGATATTGTTATATACGGAGATATATGTCTCCTGCATCGCATCCCGGGCATCCTCAGGATCTCCGAGGATCCCGAGACATGTCGCATAAACAAACCTTACCGACTTCTCATAGATCCCGTCAAAAGCCTCCTGTTCCCCGCCGTTAAAGCGTTTCACCAGTTCCGCGTAATCTTCAAAGATACTGTTTTCCATCATTTCTTTTCCTTTCGTTGCTTTCTATTTTCTCACTTTCCGGCGATTTGTCACTATCCGGAATATCCAGGTCTTCCGCCCATGCCCTGAAGAAAGCGGTAAGGAAAGGAATATTTATGTCTTTGATCCATGCCATACTTACCTCCAAAACATAACGGGTCATCCCGTCTTTTTGTACAATAGGACGGGCATTACGACCCGAAGGTTCATTTTTCGCGAAAAAAATTTTCCGGCTTATGCTTCATCAGAAGCATCGAATTATAGAGGGATCGGGGCATACCGATGCTTGAATCGCAAGAAAAGCAACATGATCCGGGGCTTCCCCGGATTCAAGATAATAATCAATTATGGTTATTTGCATAATCTGAGAAAAAAAGATAACGGCAAAGTTAAGCTGCTGCACTGTTGTCCCTGATTTTCTGCATGAAGCCGGTTTTTTATGTACCAAAGTAGGGACAGAGGCGGGTTTGTCCCTGATTTTCTGCATGAAGCCGCTTTTTTATGTACAACATCAGGGACAGCGCGATCTGCCGGAGACAACACTTCCAACGTATACCGTGAACAGCAAAAACACGCACCCGCTGCTCCCCTGTTTGGTATAATATTTTCAAGATGTATCAATAAAGCCCTCGAGCATAAAAAGGAGGGATCATTATGGGGCTGTTCGGATTTGGCAGGACGGAAGGCAGATGGCTGAAGCATTCTCATCTTTTCAGGAGTGATTCTTTCGAGTGTTCCGAATGCGGAAGGATATTTAACGATGCCCCTTCGGAATGCCCCAAATGCGGCTGCATAATGACGGGGATCGCCGATGCCTTTGAGTTCCAAAAAGAACAGGAAGCGCTGGAAGAAGAATACGATGAGATAGACGGCATCGAGGATGCCGATTACTGATCATTCCGGGAGGTGATCCATATGGGGATCAAAGCTGCTTACATGGTGCCGCACCCGCCTCTGATCGTGCCTGATGTCGGAAGAGGCGGAGAAGAACAGATAATACCCACAACAAAAGCCTATGAAAGGGTCGCGGAAGACATCGCCGGACAAACTCCCGACACCATCGTGATCATAAGCCCCCACTCCGTGATGTATGCCGATTATTTTCATATATCCCCGGGAGAACATGCGCATGGTGATCTCGGGAGGTTCGGTGCCCCTCAGGTTTCTTTCGACGAGGAATATGATAAGGAGTTCGTAGAAGAGCTCGGAAAGCTCCTTAAGAGAAACGGATTCCCGGGCGGGACATCGGGGCAGCGTGAAAAAGAACTCGATCACGGAACGATGGTGCCTCTTTATTTCATCAGGAAGAAGTACCGTAAGGGCAGGATAATAAGGATCGGTCTGTCCGGCCTTTCTCTTCCCGACCACTATAAGCTCGGAATGTATATAAGGGAAACGGCAGAAAAACTCGGACGCGATACCGTTATAGTCGCAAGCGGAGATCTGTCGCACAAGCTGAAGGATGACGGACCGTACGGCTTCGCCCCTGCGGGGCCAGTCTACGATAAGATGATCATGGAAGCAGCGGAAAAAGCCGACTTCGGCGGGATGCTCGTATTCGATGAGGATCTTCTCGATAAGGCTGCCGAATGCGGTCACAGGTCGTTTGTCATCATGGCCGGCACCCTTGACGGAGTCGATGTTAAGTCTGAAGTACTCTCACATCAGGATGTCACGGGAGTAGGATACGGCGTCTCGATATTCGAACCCGGAAAGGCAAATGAGGATAGACGTTTTCTCAAGATAATGGAAGAAAGGGTCAAGGAGAAAGCTTTGGCAGCATCGCCTTATGTCAGGCTCGCAAGAGAGACCATAGAGAGATTCGTAAGGACAGGAAAGAAGCTCAGATTCCCTGACGATCTTTCAAAGGATCTTCCGGGAAAACTGCCTTCCGAAGCAACAAGCGGCAGAGCCGGAGCATTTGTTTCCGTACATAAGAACGGAATGCTCAGAGGTTGTATCGGGACCATCGGGCCCGTAAGGGAGAACATAGCCGAAGAGATAATCTGTAATGCAATCAGTGCAGTCTCAAAGGATCCGAGATTCGATCCCGTAAGAGAAGACGAGCTCGGGCTTCTCGAGATCAAGGTGGATATCCTGGGCGAACCCGAGGACATAAGCGGTCCCGCGGAGCTGGATGTTAAGAGATACGGCGTTATCGTCTCCTGCGGGAGCAGACGCGGACTCCTTCTTCCCGATCTTGAAGGTGTCGATACGGTGGAGGAGCAGATAGATATCGCGAGGCGCAAGGGCGGGATAGCTCCGTCAGACGACTACCGTCTTCAGAGATTCGAAGTCGTAAGGTATAAGTAAATGGCAGTCTGCGAAGTGTGCTTCAGGCATTGCGATATAAGCGAAGGGAAAAGGGGTGCATGCCTGGCCCGGGAATGCAGGGACGGACATGTCATCCCGGTCAACTACGGCTGTATCACTTCCCTCGCTCTTGACCCGATCGAAAAGAAACCTCTGAGAAGATTCTTCCCGGGGTCGAAGATCCTCTCCGCAGGTTCATACGGATGTAATCTCTTCTGTCCTTTCTGTCAGAACCACGATATCTCGAGATCCGACGGAACGGGATTCGAAGACGTGATCGACCCGGAGGCTCTCACTGATATCGCGGTCAGATATAAAGACCGCGGCAATATAGGCATAGCCTACACATATAACGAACCTCTTACCGGATATGAGTTCGTAAGAGACACGGCAAAACTCGTCAGGGATGCCGGCCTCAAGAACGTTCTCGTCAGTAACGGCACTGCAGCCATTCCTGTCCTCGAGGAACTGCTCCCTTATATCGATGCCATGAACATAGACATCAAGAGCATGTCGGAGCAGACTTACAGGGACTTCCTCGGAGGAGACCTTTTTACGGTAAGGGAATTTATAAAAAGGAGCGTATCGGATTGCCATGTCGAACTGACCATGCTTATCGTTCCCGGCATGAACGACACCGACGGAGAGATGCGTGAACTGACGGAATGGATATCGGGACTTAAGGATAAGGACGGAAACCTGATCGGCCCCGGGATACCTCTTCACATATCGAGATTCTTCCCGAGATACAAGGTCGCTGACAGACCTCCAACAGATATCGGAAGGATCTTAGCACTGGCGGAGATCGCAAAAGAGAAGCTTAGATATGTCTATACGGGAAACATCTGAAGTCAGCCTCTTTCGTTCTCAAAAGTCGCCACTCTGTTACCGATAAGGGAAATGACTTCGTCAAGCGTCTTCTGTCCCGCAAAATAAGCCTGTATCTCTTCCCTCACGATCAGCATCACCGCATTATCGGCAGAAGGAAGATGATCGCACGAACCTATCAGCTCCTCATAGTATGCTATATCGTCTTCGGTGGCATCGGAAAGATAAAGACCGTTCATGACCATTTCCGCATCAGACGTCTCCGAACGCGTCCTGCTGTTGATGAGGTTAAACCTGTCCGAGACTTCACGGGCACCATTCTCAAAAGCTGCGATGTTCACAGGGGTCTTTGATCCGTCCGCATAGCAGTTCTGGATATCTTCGGATAAGAGCACGGAAATAAACCGCATACAGCCTTCGGGGTTATGAGAAGAGGCACTGACCGCTGCCGAATCAGGCACGAGAAGCGTCGGTCCCCTGCCGTCAGCCGAAGGGATGCCCAGGATACATGGTGTGATCGCGGAATACTTATAATCCCTCAGATACTGATCGAAAGACTCTATCGAAGTGAACCGGGCAGGATGATCGGTGACACGGTCGGATATACGGTCGAACTCGGCCAGAAGCGGATCGGACGTATCCTCTATGGGATCGTTGATGTTATCCCTGACAAACCGGGCCAGATCGCGGAATTCATTGTTATCGAAAGACAAGCTTCCGTTATCCCTGAATACATCGCTCATGTTGTCCAGGCAAAGGCAGAAGAAATCGAGTCTCGTCCGGTCCACAGGATCTTCTCCGTTACATACTGAATCAACGAAAGAAAGATAATCCCCGTAAGTCATTCCGCGGCCGTCGCCGTCCACGTTTCCTATACCGGTACTGATGCCCTCGATCCCGCAGGTAAGAGGCATCTGATATATACTGCCGTCAGTCCTTACGGCTTCAAATACGTTATCGAAGTATTCACCCTGCGGGATAACTGAAGAAAGATCCGCCAGATAACCGGAACTGTTAAAACGGTCCATGCCTATCGCGTTGATCAGTATATCGGGGCCGTCACCCGCTATCAGATCCACGGCGAGCGAATTCTCGATATCGGCAAGTTCGGAAAGACAGGCATCCTGATCATCCTCGGGAGCAGACACGATATAGCGTTCGTCAAGGACCGCGAAGCACCCGCTGTCGCTGCTGTTATATATGCGGCAAGCCTCGGCTGTCGCGTAATCGAGCCTGCCTATCACAGCGACCCTGATAATGTCCTTTCCCGCATTGGGATTACTTTCCGCGCGGTCAAGAACAACGATCATGGAATCGTTTTCGGAAAGATATCCGTCAGGATCTCTCTCAACGTCTCCCGCCATTATTATCCGGTCGTCGGAAATACTTACCGGCCGAAGGCTCGGAATATCGAATCGGTTGATATTACAGTTATCAAAGCTGAATATGTAAGATGATGTCTTATTCTCAAGATCGATCGTACGAAGGCCGTATCTGTCGCAGATGATGTTACCCGCAGAGGGATCATATGAGACGGAAACATCCGAAGGATCGAGAAGGCCGCTGAGCCAGTCGTAACCCTCATCCGCCTGACGGACCGACATATCGGAAACATTGAGTACAAATATATCCGCCCCGAGCCCGAAAGATCCGCAGGCCTCGAATATATACTCATCCTCCGAAGACCTTATCATCCACATGACCGTCGTAAGACCGCCAGACGACACCTGATCTCCGATACAGACCGAACCGATATCGTTACCGCCCCGGCTCACCCCGATCATGATGTCGCTCCCGGAATCCAGCATATATCCGACGTATCCGTATACCGAGATAACATCATCTCCGAAGCTGAAGACAGAAGTTCCGAGGCACGACAATCCGGGCCCCGGGGAATCCGGAACCGGAAGCAGCTCAGTATCCCCGCTGACCGGATCGACAGAGATCTCGTGCCAGTCCGGATCCATTATCCCCGGGAACCCGAAGATAAGAGAATCTCCGCTCACATTGATCTCATAATAGGCAAATTCGACATCCGGTATTCCGAGATCCGTTAAAAGCGGATCGATCTTTTCCCGGAGATCAACTGACCTCACCATTTCCCCTTCCGCGTCAAAGATATCGACGTGCGAGTATGTATATCCGGAATAGTCTCCGTAAGTAAAATCAAAATCCGAAGGGAAAGGGGACGATTCATGTACGAGAAAGACCGCCTGCTCCCCGATATTCCCGATAAACTTCGTGGACACTTCGGAATAAGAGGAATCACGGTACAGTTCCCCTATATCGGATCTTCTTATGTCGTACCAGGGAGTATCGGCCGATACCTCAGAAGGTAACGAAGGATCGTCATCCTTATGAAAAAGGCTGCATCCGGGGAACATTGCCGCCGACATAAAGATAAGAACGGCTGCCGCTCCCGATGTTGCTTTACGTAAAATATCCATTATCTTTCTCTCCCGTTCCCTGTTCCCTGTCCTTTGCTATAGTATAGCAAAGAATTCTTAATCTAATCTTAAAACGGCCGCGATATTTTAAAGTTCGGGAATGGTATAATCAAATATATAAAACGGAGGTGGCTATGGCGCTTATTACCATTTCCAGACAAAGCGGAAGTCTGGGTGATGAACTGGCCGAATATCTTTCAGAGAGACTGGCCTGTCCCATGGTCACCAGGGATTATGCCCTGAACAACTTTTTCGGGGATCTCCCCGAAGGCGTGACCGCCAGGCTTAACGAGAGTGCCAAGTTCTTTCTGAACGAGATACCCGGAACAGGACATACCTACAGAGACGTCATTATAGAGAAACTGAACGAGACTGCCGATTCTTATAAGGACGGTGATCTTATAGTACTGGGACTCGGAGGCTTCTATGTCCTCGGGGGAAGGAAACAGGCTGTCAACATTCGTGTCTTCGCATCTGAAGAGACAAGAGTGTCAAGGATCGCCCGGAAATATAACATAAGTTCAGATGAAGCCGCTTCCACCCTCGCGATCGGCGACCGTAAGCACAAGAGGTTCGTAAGCATACTCTACGACAAGGACACCTCTTCAACGGATCTCTATGACCTGGCATTTAATTCCGACAGTCTCTCGGTCGAAGAGATGGGAGCTGCGGTTCTGTCGCTGTGCGAGAAGCACGATATCAGGACTTCGATATCGGAAACGACCAGAAACGACGAGTCGATCGACCACCAGAGCGAGACTCCGGTATTTAAGAATGCCACCGAGGAGGAATTCGCCAGGATACTCAATATGTATAATATCGAGTGGATGTACGAGCCCAAGACCTTCCCGATCGAATGGGATTCCGAAGGCAATATCAAGATGGCATTCTCTCCCGATTTCTATCTGCCGAAGTTCGATCTTTATCTGGAACTGACGACGATGGATCAGAAGTATGTCACAAAGAAGAACAAGAAACTTAGAATGGTAAAGGAACTCTATCCGGGAGTTAATGTTAAGATAGTCTATAAGAGAGATTTCCAGGAGCTGGTCGAGAGGCTCAGAGCCTTCGGAGGATAAAGAGGTAAACGGATGTCATTTGTTCTGGATGATTCGATAGAGATAAAGAGAACTGTCTATGACAGTAATACCTTACAGGAAAAAGCCCATGAACTGGGACAGCAGATAACCGGGGATTATAAAGGAAAAGAACTGGTCATAGTGGGAGTAATAAAAGGAGCCCTCTATTTCTTCTCGGACCTCACCAGAGCCGTAGATCTTCCGATAATGATCGACATGATCGGCTTCGGCAATATCCCCGACACCACAAAGAAGACGGGCGCGGTAAAGATAACCAAGGACATAAACATCGATATATCCGGAAAGCATGTGATCATCGCCGAAGATGTCATCAGGACGGGACTTACGACGGCATATCTGACATCTTATCTGGAATCAAAGGGTCCCGCCGATATAGCCATCTGCACGATGTTCTTTAACCCCGACCGTCTCCTGATCCCGATCCCTGTCAAGTACTACGGATTCGAGATCGACGACTCGTGGCTCCTGGGATACGGAATGGACAGGAATGAGATCGGCCGTAACCTCCCGTATGTCGCTGAACTTCCCAAGAAAGAACAGTAAAAAACACAAAACAAAAGATCCCGTCGGTTGTACCCAACGGGATCTTCTTATAGGATAGCTCCAACGAACCAAACCAACTTGCGACCTTCGTACTTCGCAAACCCTTTAGAAACCTCCCCGAGCTTTCATCCTTAAATCGCAACATCCAACTGACTGCAACAACCCGTTACCCTACATCGTGTAACTCATGTCTCCCATTCACCGCATATTATCAATTATTCATTTTCCGTTTACCGCCTCCCCCCGTCTCATCCGTGGGGTGCTGCCGTAAACAATACCGGCTACTCGGTTTGCACGAACCGACATATGATCTGTCGTGCCTCGGGATCTGCCTGTCGGCGATGACATCTCATCAGCACGCGGCCCGATCGCTCGAATCAATTGTTCTGTCACAACCTGCGACTTGTAAACGTTACCGTCCCGTCAATCGCTGTGCTCGTACTCCTCATCCTCTAACCAAGCTATGCTTCGTATCCTCATCCGCTTATGCATCGGCTATGCATGCTTCAGATCCGTTTCTTCGGCTTCGCCTCGGATCGATAAACGATCCCTGTATCGGTTCTACCCTGTGCCTGCCCGTTATAGATAAGGCGGCTTCCGAATACGATGGAGTGTTATCCTCGCATTCCCTGGAGCTATCTTTATCTTATCATGTAACCTGTTAGACACAATATCATTTTCAGCCCAAACAGAAGGGGTAAAAATCTCCAAAAGATCATCTGTTCAATCTGTAACACAGATGTTATAATTACTATGTTGTGTGAATAACAAAGAGATCCGATCCTTAACCGATCCGGGTCTTATTTTTTTGCTCTAATATCCTGTCACGCCTTTTATACATGGCCTGGACGCTGTTCTCGAGAAAATAGTAATGCGCCACATAAGGGATCAGGAGCACCATGAACATGAGACAGAGAATTATTACAGACATGTTATATGTGATAAGGAAAGTGAATATCGAACCCATCTCCATCAGGGCGAAAAGCACCATAACGATCAGGTGGATCAGCCTCTCGTGCTGAAAGAATCCGATCTTGATCTGAAACTCCCGGAGAAATGCGTCTATCTCTTCCGGAGAAGCTTCAGAGAGCCTGCCGGCTATAAAACCGTCAACTTCCTTCATATAGGCAAGCATGTATTTTTTCATTTTCCGGACCGCCTGTTTTTTTGTCTCATCCAAAGTACAATAACACTTTCGGAAAGAATATTCAAAGCCTCACGTAAAACAGCAGGACATCCTGCTGTCTTCAGATCCTTTCCAAATTGACTTTACCCATACGGTATCTTACAATCCAGTTAACCGCATCCCTGGAGGACATGATCATATGAGCAGTTTTAAAGATCTCCGTATCGTGGATAATTTCTACCAGACATCACTTTTCTTCCCCATGCCTACAGTACTCATAAGTACTCTGACGGAGGACGGTACCACGACAGTCGGACCTTACAGTCTGGTGCAGCCTTATTATGTAGCGGGCAAGGATTATTACGCCATGCTCCTTAACGCCAGGAACTCATCCAATACCGCCCAGAACCTTCTTAGAAACGGTAAGTGCGCGATCAACTTCGTGACCGATGACCGTAAGACATTCAAGGAAGTCGTAAGACTGGGCTGGCCGGGTGACACGCCGCAGGAAAAGATGAAGGACTGCAAGTTCACTTTCGAGGACGGCCTTGCAGAAGGGGATGACAGACCTCAGGTCGTAAAGGAAGCCTTCCAGGTCATTGAATGCACCTGGATGAGGCAGCTCGACGGAGCTGACCGCGACATGCCGGGGCAGCTCGACGGCTACGAGCCTCCTTATCATGATTTCAACGGGATAACCTCCAAGTTCGGAGCGACGTTCATACTTAAGATCGATAAGATCCTCATGAAAGAGAAATACTATAACGCGATAATAAACGGCGTAAAGGCAAAGGACTTCCCGAAGATCCCCGTCGATTACGGATACCGTGACAGCAAGAACTTCTGGTACACCAGGTTCAGCCGCGCGATCCCCGAGCTCCTGCCCATAAGATCGACTACCGTATCGAGCGTAAAGTATGCCGCCGACAGGATCGATGACAAGATCAAGTTCACCGATGAGGCATGCGCCAAGCTCGTCAATGTCCCAAGGATCTTCCTGCCCACCGTCCTTAAAGGATGCGTTGCCTGGGCACGCGAGAATAACGTGGAACTGATAACCGCTGAACACATGGATCAGATCAACGACAAAAGATCGAAAGAAAAGCAGAAATAAGACTGCCCTTAGTAAGCGAGGATAATATATGATCACTGTACCTATGGCCCTGATGGACTTTGTACCCGTAATCCTGTTTTTGATCTGCGCGGTGATGCTCCAGCGCGGGCTTTACGACAAGATGAGCAAGGGAGCGTTTGCACTCTTTTCCGCAGGCACGATCATGATCTTCACCGCGGGCCTTTTCAAAGCCACATGGAAGCTCCTGCTGGCATTGGATATTTGCGATTTCGAACGTCTCAGCCAGTGCTTCTTCCCCATGCAGTCGGTGGGCTTCCTTCTGGCAGGGAGCTCCCTGATGGCCATGGTATTTTTCGATCAGAAAACGGGCGAAAAGGCAGCGTGCGTCGTTCCGTTTTCAGGGACCATGATCTTCGTTTCCGCGATGATACTCGGAATGCTCGGAATGTGCATAGGACTGTCGGTGGAAGCAAAGCGGCAGAAAAAGACCGCTGCCGCCGTCTTATTCATCATCTCATTCTTCTTTATGCTGATGATGGGATATATGTCGTCGAAAGACTTCGAGAAGGCTTCCATGAACTGGATAGCCCAGAGCATAAACGTCGTTGCATGGCTCATCTTCCTTATCGGCTCGCGGATGATCACCCGAAAGGAAACGGCTTCATCTTAATGCCCGAACCGCCTGTTGATATAATTGACGACCGATCGCTTGTCAGCCGTCCATAACGGAGCAAGCAGGATGCGCTTGGGTCCGTCACCTGTCAACCTGTGAACGATGACATTTTCGGGAAGGATATTCAAAGCTTCCTCCACGATATCAAAATACTCATCCATTTGAAGAGGCCTGATCAGACCGTCATGCCACTTCTTTTCCGCCTTTGTTCCCTTAAGGATATAAAGGCAGGTGAACTTGACCCCGTCGGTGCCTTGCTCGCACGCATATCTTACGGTATCAAGCATATCTCCGGTACTCTCGCCCGGCAGCCCGAAGATGATGTGCGTAATGACTTCCGCGCCTGCCTCATGAAGATCGGAAACGGCTTTATCATATAGTTCAGTCTTATAGCAGCGGTTTATCAGTTCCGCAGTCACGTCTGATGAAGTCTGGAGCCCCAGCTCGACAAAAAGGGGCATGCGGTCGGAAGCTTCACGGAGGACCTCAAGTATCTCCTCCGGCAGACAGTCGGGTCTCGTGGCAACCGACAAAGCGCATATCTTCGGATGCTTTGAAGCCTCTAAAAGAGCCTGTCTCAGATACGACGGATCGCAGTATGTACTCGTAAAGCTCTGAAAATATGCTATATAAGCAGTATCGGCACCGGTCTTGCCCGAGAGCTTATCGACAGCCATATCGATCTGATCCGTAACCTTCAGACAGCATGAAGAGGCGAAGTCGCCCGAACCTTCGGCCGAACAGAAGATACAACCGCCTTCACCCTTACTGCCGTCCCTGTTCGGGCAGGTCACGTCAAGGCTCAATCCAACCTTATATACCTTCCTCCTGAAGCGCTCGCGAAAGTAAGTATTTGCCGAACGATATTTCAATGCATCCCCCGCATGTTAAGAAATTGTAAATTAATGTTTATTTGTATAATATTCTATCCCATTTTATAAAGAAATGCGGTATAATTATCAAGAAATTTCGAATAGTTCAAAGATTGGGAGGTTTAAAATGGCACAGAACAAAATTCTTCTTGTTGATGATGATACCGATATCCTTGAGATAAACAGAGCCTTTCTTGAAGGAGAGGGTTATGAGATAGTAACAGCTACGAACATCGCCGAGACAATGGAGAAGGTACAGACTCATAATTTCGACTGTATCGTCCTCGATGTCATGCTCCCGGACGGAAGCGCTTTCGAGCTTCCCCCCAGGATACAGGTCTATTCTGACGCACCCATCATCTTCCTTACAGCCAGGGAGCAGGTCGAAGATAAGATCACGGGATTCAAGTCGGGTGCCGATGACTATATCACGAAGCCCTATTCGCTTCCCGAACTGAGCCTTCGTATCAACGCACACATCAAGAGGAGCATGAAGAGTGAAGGATTCCTTATGGAGTTCACTCCTCTTAAGATCAATATCAAGACACGTGAGGTCCTTCTGAAGGATACTCCCGTCCATCTTACCAACAGAGAGTTCGACATCCTGAGACTCCTTGCCGAGACTCCCAACGTTATCGTTCCGTTCTCCAGGATCTACTCTCATGTATGGGGTGATGATACTCCCTGCGATAACCATCTCGTAATGGTCAACATCTCCTATCTCCGTAAGAAGATGGAGAAGATCGCGCCCGAGATCACATTCGTCAAGACCGAATGGGGTATCGGTTACTCCTTCGCTTATCCGCCCGTAAAGAACAGCATGAGCGGTAACTATTGATAACCGGTTAGGAACAACTACAAAGGCTGCTTTCTATGAAGGCAGCCTTTATTCATAGAGAAGGGTTATGTTCAGAAGAAGCAGGTTTCACAGAAGGAGAAAAGATACGGGAGCTTCCGCGGAAAAGCTCCTTCTTGTCATGCTGGTATTTATACTCTCGTATATCCTCATCGCACAGCTGACTTCGATGTTCAATTCCAGATATCCCTCTGACTATTCCCTTGTTGACAGAAGTTACAGAGAATATGTCCGGCTCGACAACACCGTACCCTCTCATGATCAGCAGTATTATATCGAGAGAGAGTGGTCATTCGTCCCCGGAATACCGGCAGCGGCGATAGAGTCCGGAGAGATCGCTTATGAAGATCTCGAAGATTATTCACACTATACGGATATCACGATATCGAGAAGCAACGGATGGGACGATCTCGGGAATCCTGTCTGGCACATGGGAAAGTCGTATGCAGCTCCTTCAAACGGCTATACTTACGGAATCTATTACCTGACGATAAAGCCGATCGCCGGATCGACCCTTTATCTCTCGGTACCCTATATCCACGGAAGCGCGACGGTCTTCTGTAACGGAAACGAGATCGGAAAGCTCGGAGATGCGGAAACTACTTCGGTATCCCGGATAACCACCGGTTATGAGAGTGTGGGAATATACCCTGACAATACAGGAAACGCACATATCATCATCGCAGTCAGATGCGATTCGAATATCGAATCCAAAGGACTTCTCGGCATCCCCGGTATCTGCGGAGAAGTCCCCAATGCCGCACAGAGCACGGCTCCTATCATGTGGCTCGCCATACTTGATACACTTGTGATCCTTACATGGGTCGGTATCATAATCGTCGCCGTCAATTTCCCCCACCTTAAGAAGTACTTCCTTCTTATGCTGTTCGAGGGCCTGCTGATCGCCTATATCATGATAGACTGCAGGTTCATAATCTTCACGACTATGGTCCGGCTGTTTATCAAGTTTGTGATCAGGATACTGATCACGCTGGTCTTCGACTGGTTCATGATCCTGATGTACGACAGCAGAAGGCCCGGGAAATCGTGGATCAATCACCATACCGAACTTATCGTCACATTCTCAGCGGCTTTCATCATGCTCATACCGGTATTTTATAATCCGACACTGACATCGACTTATACGGCGGGTATCATCTCGCTTGTCTACATGTTTGCGTTCATGCTCTTCCCGTTCTTTGAGATCCTGCTGTTCCATCTGAACGAGAGCACATCCACGTTCACTCTGATCACGAATATCACGTTCCTCTTTGCATTCCTCTATATGCATAACTATGAGACGCTTCGGATCAATGTCCCGACATATACGATAGTAATAGCTCTTTCGGCAGTTTTCCTCGAGGTATTCTTCCTGATCAACTACATAAGGAACTACCACGACCTGCGGCTGGCAACGGTCGACATGAAGAAGAATATCGAAGAGAAGACGAAGCATATCTCCGATATGAACAAAGATCTTCTCGAGACCAACAAAAGGCTCCTCGAGAACGAGGAAGCACGTAAGAACGTGCTTTCCAATGTCTCCCACGACCTGAGGACTCCCATAACCGCGATAAGAGGTTATGCGGAACTTCTGATGTCTTCCGGAGACCGGATGAGCCCTGAACAGAAGAACAGCTATCTGAACAACATATTAAAGCGTTCGGCACAGATGGAAAGGATAGTATCCGACATAGTCGAACTTACCAGGATGGAATCCAACAGCAACGAATTCCAGATGGTCGAGATGTCCATGGCTGAACTCCTCGACGAGCTCTACATGATGTATGAGGGAGATCTCCGCGGCACGGAAAAGGTCCTGAAGATCGATCTTCCCGAGACGGATATGCTGATGGTAATGGCGGATCCCAAAAAGATCAGCCGCGTATTCGAGAACCTGATATCGAATGCGATCAACTACACATACGACGAAGCAACTATCTGTATAAAGGGCTGGAGAGAAGACGGTAATGTCCATATCACCATCTCCGACAACGGTATCGGTATACCCGCGGAAGAGATCAATAAGATATTCGACCGATTCTACAGGGCCAAGAACTCCGGTAAGAATATAAAAGGTACCGGCCTCGGGCTCTCCATCGTCAAGCTTATAGTCGATCACCATAACGCCGATATCAAAGTGGAGAGTGCCCTCGGTTCCGGCACCACATTTCACATCGTAATGAAAGGTATCTGATACCCTCTTACTTCTTGGACTCGAAATACTCCGTAAGAGACTTTACGAGTTCTTCACAGTCAAGACCGTGAACATAGCATGCTTCCTCGATCGTCTCACCGGATGCCATGGCACATCCGAGACAGTGAAGTCCTGCCTCCATGAGGATAGGTGCAACCTCGGGATCAGCATTTACTACATCACCGATAATAGTGTCTTTTGTTACTTCCATATCTTTAACCTCCGTTTCTGGATTCAGATCTTCGTATAGCATACATCATTTATCCCGGTTTGTCATTTGGAGTATTCCCGCTTTTATTCGTTTTCATTTGACGGTAAAAGTGTGTGAAATCCGAAAAAGCCTGAAAAATATGGCTGTAACATTGTTACACATTGACAAAATCCCTTGACATACGTATTTTTTCAGTACATAATAATTTTGCAAAACGCCTAAACATAGGCATAAGGAGGCTTAAATCATGAATAAAACAGATCTTATTGATGCAATCGCTGCAGAGGCCGGTCTTTCCAAGAAGGATTCTGAGGCTGCTCTCAAGGCTACACTCGGTGCTATCAGCAAGGCTCTTGCTGCTGACGAGAAGGTAGTACTTGTTGGTTTCGGTACTTTCTCCGTTAAGGAGAGAGCTGCTCGTCAGGGCAGAAACCCCAGCACAGGTAAGACGATCAAGATCCCTGCATCCAAGGCACCTGCTTTCAAGGCTGGTAAGGAGCTCAAGGATATCGTTAACGGCTAATCTGTTAACTAATTATCGATCTGTCAGGAGTCCCGTACATCGGGACTCCTTTTTTATTCCCGGATCCTGCTCTTCTGTTCCTTTCTGACCGCTTCTGCGAGCATGGATATTATGAGCGTGCTCTTTATCCTGAGATTGGCGAGCCTGCTCTTGCTTATCGCATAGCGCACATTACGTTCCACCTGATAGAAGGTGGATTCCCGGGTCCTGGCGACATATTCGAACATTCCCTTGGCGCCGACATTGTCAAAATCATTTCCCATAAGGGTCTGTTTGACAAGATACATCAGAGCTTTGGTACCTATCAGGGCCAGATCGAACCCGTAATAAAGGAACACCTCCCTGATGGAATCATCGCTATAGTCAAGATCATCGTACCTTTCCCGGCTCTTCCTGTCGTCATCCCCGCCTCCGACTATCATGTCATTGACGGAAAAGGCGGCACCCATACGGTCGGAACGGGCATCCACAAGGAAATGCATCGCTCCCTTCCTGTCCTGTAACCCCACGACTCCGTTTCCCCGCAGGATGTTATTGATGGTCTCCAGGAGCGCCTTGTCATTACACACTACATAGATCCCTGT
>JAFZWN010000094.1 GCA_017617295.1 Clostridiales bacterium
ATAAAAGAGAAAGAGTAAGAAAAAATGGAAACCGGCGAGATAAGTTTTAAGGAAATGGACCTGTCCCCCGAGATAATGGGGGCCTTGAAGAAGATGGGGGTAAAGCGCCCCACGACGATACAGCAGAAAGCTATACCCCTGCTCATGGATGACCAGAGCCTCATAGCCAAAGCCCCCACGGGAACGGGAAAGACATTTGCCTTTTCTATCCCGATACTTGAATATCTGAACATGGATGTCTCCTTTGTCCAGGCGCTCATACTCTGCCCGACAAGGGAACTTGCCCTTCAGATCACATCCGAGATCAAGGGCCTGGCAAGAGAGATCAAGGGTTTCAAAGCATGCGCGGTCATCGGCGGACAGAGCATGAACACCCAGATAGAGAAGCTTAAGAAGAAGCCCCAGGTAGTGGTCGCCACTCCGGGAAGGCTTCTGGATCTCGCGGGAAGGAACTGCATTGATATAAGTAATATCTATACTCTTGTCCTGGATGAAGCCGACGAGATGTTAAAAATGGGCTTTATAAAGGATATCAAGAGGATCATTGCTCTGACTCCGTCAGACAAGCAGATGGCGCTCTTCTCCGCCACGATGCCCAGAGAGATCCAGGATATAACATGGCAGTTCATGGAGGGCGCGGCCGAGATCGACGTAATGCCCAAGGCCGAAGATCATCCCGATATCGATGAATATATCATTCAGATCCCCGAGAAGGACAAGATCTCGGCTATCGTAAAGATACTTGAGAAGGAGGGCCTCAAGAAGGCGATCGTGTTTTGTAACACCAAGAGCGGAACGGAAAAGGCCGCTTCGAAGCTCATGGGTCTCGGGATATCCTGCGAGCTCCTTCACGGCAGTATCGGCCAGGGGAGAAGGAACCGCGTCATGGAAGCATACAGGAAGAACAAGTTTGATGTTCTGGTCGCCACGGATGTTGTCGCCAGAGGCATCGATGTCGATGACGTGGAAGCCGTATTCAATTACGATATCCCCAACGAGAACGAATTCTATCTTCACAGGATAGGCAGGACCGGCAGAGCGGGCAAGTCCGGCAAGGCGTTCTCTCTCGTATCCTATACAGAGAGACCCAGGATGGACGAGATCATAAGATATACGTGCTGTAACCCGGAAGAATATACCATAGACCTCGGTTAAACCATTTAATTGTTGACACTTTCGGGTTTCGAGATTATAATCGTTAAGCTAATTATGTTCTGTAATGTGCGCTTATGCGCCTTTTTATAAAGACATGGAGGAATCTGAACATGAAGATGACATATCAGCCTAAGAAGAGGCAGAGAGCAAAGGAGCACGGTTTCCGTGCCAGAATGGCTACACGTGACGGACGTGATGTTCTGAAGAGAAGAAGACTTAAGGGCAGAAAGAAGCTTGCTGCATAATTTTGCCGAGGCCGTGACGTGAAGTCCGTCCCTTTAAAGTACAATTACGAATTTTCGAGGGTATATAAGAGAGGCATCTTTGGAGTTGCCGGGACTGTTACGGTACATGCCTTCAGGAGACCTGAAGGACTGAAGCATTACATGACCCCCATTCCGGGTGATATTATCAGGGTGGGGTTTTGTGCTAACAAGAGAAAACTCGGGGCTGTCGGAAGAAACAGGGCCAGGAGGCTGATGCGCGAGGCATACAGGCTCCTGGAAGATAAGATCCCCAGGGGATATGATATCGTTATAACATTGAGATCCACCGACAGTGTGCCCGCGTATTCCGATGTGAAACGCGATATAAGACGTGTCTTTGAGCGTATCGGACTGGTCGGTTCGGAGAAGACGGATGGTAGCAAGATTCCTGATAAAGCTGGTGAGGGGATATCAGAAGTACATCTCCCCGGGTCTGGGGAATCACTGTAAGTATATACCGACCTGTTCGCAGTACATGATAGACTGTCTTGAGAAATACGGGGTGATAAGAGGTTTGCCCCGCGGAATATGGCGAATACTAAGATGCAATCCTTTTTCAAAAGGCGGTTACGATCCGGTTCGCTGATTCGGGAGAAATAAATGGATTTTACTAATGTGACCTTGTCTTTATCCATACTCGAGCCGCTGTATTTTATCTTCGGCTGGCTCGTAAAGGTTTTATATGACTTTTTCGGTAACTATGGTCTTGCGATCATCTTCCTTACCGTTATCATAAGGGGACTTCTTATCCCTCTTAACGTAAAGAGCCAGAAATCGATGCTCAAGATGCAGGCTATGTCCGGCAAGCAGGCTGAGCTCCAGAGAAAATATGGCGACGACAAGCAGAAGTTCAACGAAGAACTCATGAAGATGCAGAAGGAAAACGGCGGTATGGGCTTTTCCGGCTGCCTTTTGCCTTTTATACAGATATTCCTTATCTGGCCTATCTACAGGATCGCGAGCGGTCCTCTCTACTACCTTTCCAAGGTGTCAAAAGAGAATATCTCCACTATGATCGATATGGCCAATTCCGAGGGCCTTCTCTCCGCGAAGAGAGTAACAGCCGAGCTTCACATCCCTCTTATCGAGGCGTTGCAGAAGAGCAGCAGCTTTATGTCCGAGTGCGTTAACAGAGGACTTATCACTATGGATCAGATGGTCGATCTGAGATTCCTCGGTATGGATCTTACGACTACACCCGCATGGAAGCCTCTGACCATCATGCATGATCCCGGCAAGTATCTCCCTCTCCTCGTGATCCCCATCCTCGTTCTCCTTGTCAATATCCTGACGATGAGACTCGGCGAGATCATGAGACCCGACTACAAGGCCAAGAAAGAAGCCAAGGCCAGGGAGAAGAACAATCCCGCCAGAGCAGGTCAGTCCGATACGGGCGCCAATGATACTGCCGAGGCCACGACAAAGATGATGACATGGATGATGCCCGGCATCATGCTCATTACGACTTTCGGAATGCCTGCTGCCATGGGCCTTTACTGGATCGTCAGCGGTATCATGAGCATCGTCGGACAGGTCATTACGTATTTCCTTTTCACAAAGCCCTACGAGAAGCTCAAGAAGGAAAAGGAGATCGCCAAGGCAAATGCCTTCAAGAAAAAGAAGGATCCCGGGACTTCCGAGGACGGATCCAAGTCCGAGGGTAAGGGAAAGAAAAAGAAGAAGTAATTTTAGTAACGGAGGCTATATATGGAAAAGACCGTGACAAAGACAGCCAAGACGGTTGAAGAAGCTATCGAGAGCGCACTTTCCGAGCTTGGTGTTTCAAAAGAAGAAGCAAATATCGAGATCATAAGCGAGCCCGGTGCAGGCTTTATGGGCCTGGGGGCCAAGGATGCCGAGGTAAAGGTAACTGCTGATATCGAAGAGGCAGCCGAGGATGAGGAAGTCGTTTACTACGGTGATGACGAGTCCTTTGAAGGCGATGCCGTTACGGAAGCCGAAGAGGCAGCAGTACAGTTCGTAGCCGAGATCCTCTCAGGTATCGGTATCCACGGTAATCTCGATTCCTACAAGGAAGAGGATACTATCTATATTTCCGTATCCGGTGCCGACTGCGGCGCTGCGATCGGACGTCACGGCGAGACTCTTGATTCCATCGCCTACCTTACCAATCTCGTTGCCAACAAGCACAGCGAAGATAAGGTACACGTACATCTCGATGTAGGCGGATATAAGAAGCACAGGGAGCAGGTCATCAGAGGCCTTGCTGACCGTGCCGCATACAAGGCTAAGAAGACGGGCAGAAAGGTTCCTATGGAGGCCATGAACCCCGCCGAGAGGAGAATGGTACACTCCTACCTTCAGAACGTTAACGGCGTTTCCACACACAGTGAAGGCGAGGAGCCCAGAAGGAGAGTTATCGTAACTCCCGACAGAATCAACTGATGTCATCCTTCTGTGCCTGTTCGACCCCTGCCGGCAAGGCGGGCATATGTGTTATCAGGATATCCGGAGACGGACTTGGGGATATCTTGGATCCCATGTTCAGGATAATCAGGTCGGCGGGCGATCATAAGAAATATTCACAGATGCCGGGATATGTTTGCGCATATTCCGGCTTTGTTGATCCTAAGACCGGAGACCGTATAGACGACGTCATAGTAACGAGATTCCTTCCGCCGCATTCCTATACGGGGGATGAGATGGCCGAGATCTCGTGCCACGGCGGCGAAGCGGTAAAAAAGGAGATACTCCGCGTACTCTATGAAGCGGGAATCGCTCCCGCACTTCCGGGGGAGTTCACCAAGACCGCATATATCAACGGCAAGCTCGACATAGCCGAGGCTGAAGCCGTAATGGATACCATAAACGCGGAGTCCAAAAGAGCTCTGGATGCCGCGGGGACGCTTCGTATGGGAAAGCTCAGCAGGGAACTTCAGGAGATAGAGAACGATCTGTATTCTGATCTGTCCCTGATCGAGATGATGGTGGAATTCCCCGAACATGACGACACTCCCGAGAATTCCGACAAGGTCATGGAAGGCTGCTCCAAAGCCGCTTCCAGGCTTAAGCTCCTTGCCGGAAGTTATGCCAAGGGCAGGCTCCTTAAAGAGAGGATGCAGGTGGCGCTCCTCGGGCGCCCCAACAGCGGAAAGAGCACGCTGTTCAATTTCTTCGCGGGTTATGACAGGGCCATAGTCACTGATATCCCCGGAACCACCAGGGATTCGGTCGAGATCGATATCGAAGTGGACGGGATCCCGGTGACCGTTACCGATACCGCAGGGATAAGACAGACCGACGACAAGGTCGAGGCCTGCGGCGTTCAAAGAGCCCTTAATATCGCTTCGGCGGCGGATCTGTGTTTTGTCCTTATAGATCCCGATGAAGAGGCATCAGAGGCATCAGAGCGCATAAAAACGACGATAGAAGCCAGAGATCATAAAAGGACAGCCATAGTCTTTACCAAGTCGGATATTGGGATCAATCCCGCCAGAGATGCCATAACAGGCGCGGAGGAGATATTCCGCGAGTGCAGGGTCATAGAGGTATCCGCAGCGACCAAAGAGAATACGGAGAGCCTGTTCGCCGAGATACGCGACTGCTATGAGAGCCTGAGTGCGGATCTTACCGGCGGGATAATCATTATGAGCGAGAGGCACAGAAGCCTCCTTCAGTCCGCATCGGATAAGCTCACGGAGGCGTGTAACGCGGTCGGATCCGGCCTCGGCGAGGATATAGCGTCTTCCGTGATAAGAAGCGCTTTGGAAGATATCGGAAAGATAACCGGGAAGAGCGTGTCGGCCGAACTGGCTGATACCATTTTCGGGAAATTCTGCATAGGAAAGTAAGGTGGAACGAATTGGATCTTAAAGAAGCTCTCATGACAGAGAATGCTTATATGGCGGGAGAATACGACGTGGCAGTCGTAGGTGCCGGTCACGCGGGATGCGAGGCGGCACATGCGGCGGCAAAGCTCGGGCTTAAGACCGTGCTCTTTACACTCTATCTCGACAGCATAGCCAATCTGCCGTGCAATCCGAGCGTCGGAGGTACGGCCAAAGGCCAGCTGGTAAGAGAGATCGACGCTCTCGGAGGGATCATGGGCAAGGTCGCCGATATCTGCGCTATCCAGACCCGTATGCTCAACAGATCCAAAGGCCCTGCCGTCTATTCCCCCAGAGCCCAGATGGACCGGAACAGATATTCCGCCGTAATGAAGGCAACGCTTGAGAAGCTTCCCGGACTTCACATAAGGCAGGCTCACGTCACGGAGCTTTTGACCCAGAAGAACGGGGATCTTGTAAACGTATGCGGAGTAATGACCGAGAGCCACGCGGTCTATTCAGCCAGGGCTGTCGTCATCTGCTCCGGAACATATATGGAGGCCAGGACCATAAGGGGAGAGGTCATATGCGAGAGCGGTCCCGACGGTCTTCCCAGATCCGTTGGACTGTCGAAGTCGCTTCGTGATCTTGATATCCCGATACTCCGCTTCAAGACGGGAACCCCCGTCAGGGTAAATGCCGGAAGCATAGATTTCTCGCAGATGACAAGGCAGGACGGGGAGACGGATATACCTCCTTTTTCTTTCGACCACGAGATGAACGGGTATAAGGTGCCGCAGGAGCAGATCCCCTGCTGGTCAGTGTGGACGACGCCCTTAACGCGCGAGGTGATATCGCAGAATATGTCCAGATCACCTCTTTATAGCGGTGTCATTACGGGAATAGGCCCGAGATACTGCCCCTCGATAGAGGACAAGTTCATGAAGTTCAGCGATAAGGACAGGCATCAGATATTTATCGAGCCGATGGGGAAAGAGACATCCGAGATGTATCTTCAGGGCTTCTCCACATCGCTCCCCGAGGAAGTCCAGGTCAAGATGGTCAGATCGCTCCCGGGGCTCTCGGAAGCCGTGATACAGAGAAGCGCCTATGCCATAGAGTACGATCTGGTCGATCCTCTTTCGCTCCTTCCGTCTTTGGAATCCAAGATAGTCGGCGGACTCTTTACCGCCGGACAGATCAACGGTTCGTCCGGGTACGAGGAAGCTGCCGCCCAGGGTATTATCGCGGGCATCAACGCTTCCATGAAGATCAAAGGCAGGGATCCGGTGATAATAGACCGCGCGGGCGGATATATCGGCGTTCTAATAGACGATCTTGTGACCAAGGGAACGAACGAACCTTACCGCATGATGACATCCAGAGCCGAATACAGGCTCTTCCTAAGGCAGGATAATGCCGATATGCGTCTTACCCCGGTCGGATATGAGGCGGGTCTTATAGACGGGGAAAGGTATGCAAAGTTCACCAGTAAACAGGAAGCCATAGAAGCGGAAAAGGAGAGACTTAAGAACACTTTCGTCGGACCTTCCGAAGAACTGATAAGGATACTTGACGAAGCCGGTCAGGAACCGCCGAAGTCGGGGGTATCACTTGAGGCATTGCTCCGAAGGCCGCGCGTCACATATGAAGCCCTTTCTCCCGTTGATAAGGACAGGAAGCCTTTAAGTGATGACGTTATAGCTGCGGTCTCCACCGATATCAAGTACGAGGGCTATCTGAAGCTCGAGAAAGAGAAGATAAAGGAATTCAGTAAGCTCGAGAAGAAGCTCCTTCCTCCGGATATCAGTTATGCTTCCATCGAGGGACTCCGTCTCGAGGCGAGATCCAAGCTCGATGCTGTCAAGCCGCTTAACCTCGGGCAGGCTTCGCGGATATCGGGAGTATCTCCGGCAGATATCTCCGTTCTGACCGTTTATCTTGAGATGAGAAAAAGGAGGCAGGGCGATGGGAACTGATGATACTCTGGTATCGGTATTAACAAGTGGCGCTTCCGGGATCGAGGTGCCACTTACCGCCGAGGAGATAACCGGTCTTAGGTATTTTGCCGGGGCGCTTCGAGAGAAGAACAAGGTCATGAACCTGACTGGGATCACTGACGATGAAGGTATCGCCATGCGTCATTTTGTCGATTCTCTGACGATAGTCAGATATATCCGTGAGGAACAGCAGAAAGCCGGAAAAGAGGATCTGACGCTGATAGATGTCGGTACCGGAGCGGGATTCCCGGGGATCCCGGTCAAGATCGCCATACCGGAGCTTCAGGTCACGCTCATGGATTCGCTTCAAAAGCGCCTTAATTTCCTCGAGGAAGTGACGGATGCTTTATCGATGAAAGATATAAGGACATTACACAGCAGAGCCGAGGATGCCGGCCGTAACAAGCGCTACAGGGAACAGTACGACATAGCGACTGCCAGAGCCGTTGCCGATCTTCCCGTACTCTGCGAATACTGTCTTCCTTTCGTAAAGGTCGGCGGAATCTTCCTGGCGATGAAAGGCAGGAGCGAGGACGAGACAAAAAGATCCGCCAAAGCCGTTGCGACTCTTGGCGGAACCATTGAAAAGTGCGATTCATTCTGTTTGCCGGGAACCGATATGGAAAGATCCGTTATCGTTATCAGAAAGCTGCGTCATACACCTCCCGCTTATCCCAGGCAGGCGGGAAAGCCTTCGAGATCACCTATAGTTTAATAGTCGGCGACCTTACCTGCGATCGCCATGCTGCTCATGGGCGGCATCGGCCTGTTGCTGATGCTCCTTGCATTGAAATAGTTTGACTCGGGAGAAGTGAAGCCCAGAGGAACTGCTCTGGAAGATCCTTCGGCTCCGGAGGTGACTGCAACGTCCGATACAGTATCGATCTCTACGGAGACGGGCTGATCATCGGGACGGCGGTTGTCATTCTTCATAAGGTTTACTGCAAGGATAACGGCGACAGAAGCCGTAACGGCAACTGCGGCTGCAAGCGCGATGACCTTGATATGCAGGACCTTACGGGATGACTTGTGGATGTATCCCGTTACATAGCTCTGATCTATGGCCGTCAAAGTCGTGGGCTTGACGGTCTTAGGCTCGCTCAAGTCCTCGCCGCATTCCTTCTCGATGGCGGCCAGCGTCTTAAGGATAAGATCTTCGGAGGCGTGGATATCATTCAGCTTGTTCCCCAACTCCGAGGATATCATGTCGTCATACCGATCTCTCATACAGCTCCCCTCTTTCTTCTGCTGCTGAGGTGTCGAACCTCTCAAGCTTCTTCCTTGCCCGGAAAAGCCTGCTCCTTACGGTGCTCTCTGTTACGTTACAGGCTTTGGCAACAGCGGCATTGTCCATCTGACAATAGTAGCGCAGGAGCACCACGTCCTTGGTGTTGTCGGGAAGCCTGCAGATAGCATCCCAAAGAGGGCCTACGGGTTCGAGGGAATCAAAGAAGACATCCTCCTGATTCCTCTCTTCGGCAAGAAGCGGCCTGTACTTCTTCTCGTTTCCCGATCCGTCATCGCCCGAGGTCTCTTCCGCGAACTCATCGAAGCTTCCGATCCTCGTGGACCAGGAGGACTTCAGATAGTCCTTGCAGACGTTCTTGGCGATGGTGAGGATCCAGTACTTGGGAGGGCATTTGCCGTCGAAAGTACTCCTCTTCCTGATGACCTTAACGAAAACGTCCTGGAAGGCATCTTCGGCAAGGCATCTTTTCCCCAGATAGAAATTACATACGCGCAAAACATCGTCAGCGTATTGTCTGACTAATTCTTCAGTATCCGGCAGTGAAAAAAATTCCTTCATTTATCCTGATTCCTTCCCGTTATCCATAGGACGATCTCTATCTTTATTCCGTTGCACATTATTATATTATTTTTTGAAAGCGATTTCCAATCTTGCCACATGGGCAAAAATGCATGAAATGCTCTTAAAATGCTTAAATCTTTGTAAGTTATGTTATAATCTCATAGTATGCTTTTATTATATTAATATAAATAATAAAAAGGCGCTGTTTGGAATAAGAGCGCAATCGGAGGAAAAATGGCCAATACAGACAACGACTCCAAGGAGCTTCGTAAACAACAGGAAGCGGAAGTGGATTCCGTTTTCAGATCGGAACAGAATACCATCGTTCCGGTCGATCTGGATCAGGAGATGAGAAAGTCGTTCATAGACTACGCGATGTCCGTCATCACGGACCGTGCTCTTCCTGACATAAGGGATGGACTTAAGCCGGTACAGAGAAGGATCCTCTATTCGATGTTCGATCAGGGATTTACTCCCGATAAGCCTTTCCGTAAGTGCGCCACCACGGTCGGTGACGTTCTCGGACGTTTCCACCCCCACGGCGACGCATCGGTATACGATGCCCTCGTACGTCTCGCACAGGATTTCTCTCTGAGACATACTCTCGTGGACGGACACGGAAACTTCGGTTCCATCGACGGTGACCCGCCGGCTGCTTACAGGTACACTGAGGCCAGGCTCGAGAAGGTCGCTCTCGAGATGATGAGAGATATCAAGAAGGAGACGGTCGATTTCCGTCCCAACTTCGATGAGCACGAGATGGAGCCTGTCACATTGCCTTCCCGCTTCCCGAACCTTCTCGTCAACGGTTCGGTCGGTATCGCCGTAGGTATGGCGACCAATATCCCGCCTCACAATATGGGCGAGACCATCGACGGTGTCATCATGATGATGGATAATCCCGATGTTACGGTCGATGAGCTCATGACAGTGGTCAAGGGACCCGATTTCCCCACAGGAGGCCAGATACTCGGCACATCCGGTATCAGGGAGGCCTACAGGACAGGCCGCGGCCGTATAGTCGTACGTGCCCACGCCGAGATCGAAGACCATAACGGCAGACAGAGGATAATCATCCACGATCTTCCTTTCGCGGTAAACAAAGCCCGTCTCATCGAGAGAATGGCCGATCTTGCCAAGGAGAAGAAAGTCGAAGGCATCACCAATATCCGTGACGAGTCCGACCGTAAGGAGATGGTCCGTATCGTTATCGAGGTCAAGAAGGATGCCAATCCCGACGTCGTACTGAACCAGCTCTATAAGAACTGCGCACTCCAGGATGCCTGCTGCGCCAACATGATCGCGCTTGTTCCCGATTCCGAGGGTAAGCTCGAGCCCAAGACTATCACGCTTATCGACGCTCTGAAGTATTATGTCGAGCATCAGGAGAACGTCGTTACCAGAAGGACACAGTTCGATCTCGAGAAGGCTGAGGCCAGCCGTCATATCGATGAAGGCCTCCTCCTGGCGATGGATCACATCGACGAGATCATCAATATAATCAGGTCTTCGAGGACCGAGACCCAGGCCAAGGAGAGGATGTGCGAGAAGTTCGGATTCTCCGACAAGCAGGCACAGCATATCGTCGATATGAGACTCGGCCGTCTCACCGGACTCGAGAGAGAGAAGCTCGAAGCCGAGATAAAGGATCTCACGGAAAAGATCGAGTTCTATAACAGAGTACTGTCCGAGAAGGAACTCCTTCACAGCGTCATCAAGGATGAGCTTCTCGAGATCAAGCGCAAGTATGCCACCGACAGGGTAACGGAGATCGTTTACGGTACTTTCGAGGATATCGATGACGAGTCATTGATCCAGGAGCAGGATATCGTCGTAACGCTCACGCATTTCGGTTATATCAAGCGCCAGCTCATCGATACATACAAGAGCCAGCACAGGGGAGGCAGAGGTATCTCCGCACAGGGCACGCGTGAAGAGGACTATATCGAGAAGATCCTTACCACGTCCACTCATAAGTTCCTTCTGTGCTTCACCGACACGGGCCGCGTGTTCAAGATAAAGGGATATCAGATCCCCGAGACGGCTTCGAGATCTGCAAGGGGAACCGCTCTGGTCAACCTTCTTAAGCTCCAGGAGAATGAGAAGATCAGGAATATCATCCCGATAGACGACCTCGACGACGAGTCCGTATATCTGACTATCGCGACAAAGAACGGTATCGTAAAGAGGACACCCGTTTCAAGCTATGCCAATATCAACAAGAACGGTCTTATTGCCGTCAACATAAGAGAGAACGACTCCGTTATCGGAGTATCGGTAACATCACAGAACCAGGAGATCGTACTCGTATCCGCATCCGGTAAGGCCATCAGGTTCAATTCCGATGATGTCCGCGAGACGGGACGTAACACATCCGGCGTACGCGGAATGAAGCTCGACGATGACGACCAGCTCGTCGGAATGGTGCCCGTTACCGAAGACGGCGAACTCCTCGTTATCTCCGAGAAGGGCTTCGGAAAGAGAAGTCTCATAGACGAATACAGACAGCAGAACAGGGGCGGTAAGGGCCTTATCACATACAGGGTATCCGAGAAGACCGGTAAGCTCATCGGCTGTACGCTCGTAAACAACGACAACGATCTTCTGATCATCTCCGACAGCGGCGTCATTATCCGTGTCGATGCCAAGGAGATCCCTACGCTGTCACGTGCAACGACGGGAGTTAAGCTCATGCGAGCAGGTGATGCTTCAGTCGTCGACTTCGCTCTTACCTACCACGAGGAGGAAGAGGAGCTTGAAGGAGATGAGGGCGGTGAAGATGCTCAAGGTGCTCAGTCTGAAGGCGAAGCATCCGTTTCCGGATCCAAAGATATAGTTCCCGGTGCGGATGATAACAAATCGGAGGATAAGGATGAGTAAGGCACCGGGCTTAAAGATCTTTACGGCTCTTCTTACGGGACTGTTCCTTATGCCCGGCGGCATGTCCCGGGTCAGAGCGGATGTCAGCCAGCCCGTGCTGTCCATCCCGACCCTCGATGAAGTCGAGTGCATATCGTATTGTGTATACGATAAGACGGATGATGAGATAATCCTCAGTAAGCTCCCATTCGATACTGTCTATCCTGCTTCGATGACCAAGATCATGACCATCCAGCTCGGAATGGACTATCTTGATCCCGATGACTATCTGATAACATCGGAGAACGCGATGGATAACGTAACATCCGATTCGACTCTTATGGGTCTTGTCGCAGGCGAAGAGGTCAAGGTCTCGGAACTCTACTACGGCATGATGCTCCCTTCGGGAAACGATGCTGCCAACGTTGTGGCCGAGGGTGTGGTCAGGGCTTTTATAGACAACTATCCCGCCGGCGGTGACGAGGTCGGTCCCGACGGTATCAATGCTTCCTATCTTGAGGATATGATCGGCCTTCCGGCATCCGAGATAAGGAGCGACTATACCCTCACGGCCTTCTCATATCTCATGAACTACAGGGCGCAGCGGATAGGATGTACGGGATCCAATTTCGTTAATCCCCACGGCCTTCATCACGAGGCCCACTATACGACCGCGAGCGATCTCACTCTCATAATGGCGCATGCCGCCGAGAATCCCGACTTCTGTACGGTCATCAGTTCCCCCACGCATATCTTTGAGGGGACAAACATGCATACTGAGGACGGCTGGTCGATCGTCCGTAACACGAATAATCTCCTGAGCGATCCCTGGCTTGCCTGTACAACGGCTGAGGGCGAGGATACCCATCTCACCGCTTTCATCGGCGGCAAGACAGGTACGACGTCTGCCGCCGGTACGGGAATGACCGTATACTGTGTCAACGAGAACGGGCATGAGCTCTTTATCTCCGTCTGCGGTATTCCCGAATATGCATACCAGACACGTTATGTTGCTTCCGTAGTCGCATACGGTAACCTGGCCTGCTGGGAAAGAGATCCCGTAACTGTCATACCAGGAACAACGGGTGACTACAGGAGGTTTAATTCCACAACGGCAGAACTTCCCCAGTTCGATCCCCTGATCATACCGGGCGATTCCCTGGAAGGAGCCTTGCTTCCTGAAGATACATCCGAGACGGACGAGTCTTCCGTGACAGAACAGACCGATGTTCCGTCTGAAGAGACCGGCGCCGTTCCCGATGACAGCGATCCTCCCGAGACGATCACGGATATCGGAGACAAGCTCCGTGAGAACAGGGCGCTGATGTTCATAAAGACACATCTGGCGATAACTGTCGTGATCAGCCTTCTCGTGATCGCCATAATCACATGCCTTGTCGTTTTGATCGTAAGAAGCGTCAGCAATTCCCATAAGAAGCGCAGAAGATCCGCGCGGCCTTTCAAGGGAAATCCCGACGAGTTCCTGAACTGAATAATGAAGAAATACAGGTAAAGTTATGAGCGAAAAAGAAACAGTCACATGCCAGGAGTGCGGAAGCCTTTTTGTAAAGGCCAGATCCAAGATGGAAGAGCTTTGCCCCGAGTGTGCATCGATCCTCTACGGATATGAGAACTGTAAGCATATCTTCGAGAACGGCAAGTGCATAAGATGCCTCTGGGACGGCAGCAGAAGTGCGATGACCGGTTCGCTCTCATCTATCCTCGGCAACAGAAGCCCGTCTAAGTAATGATCTGATCACTGATAAAGATCTCCGTATCTTCTTTGGGATACGGAGATCTTTTTATTTGACTCTTCATGTTTTCCATGAGATCAACAAAATCCCTGTCCCAAGTCCTCCCCTTCAGGCTCCGGACAAAGGTACTGTAATTGACTGTTTCAAAGGCGTTTTTCAGAACCGTCAACTATAATAGAAATTAACCCAGACATGAACCCACTTTTTCGAAGCGATAATTGGGTTATTATCCCCGAATTAACCCAGACTTGAACCCAGATTCTTCAGTTCAGAGGCAAAACTGGGTTATTTTTCTCATAATAACAGTTCAAAGCAATAATTGGGTTATAAGCCGGCCTGAATCATTCCGATAAGCAGATCTTCACTTATCTGAGAGACCAAAGCAGAGACCCGGGACTTCTTAAGATATGCTGATCCCAAGAAAAACGCGAAGCCTCGGATATATGCCCGAAAGCAGGGCTTCCCGCCCCTTAACCTTGACATCCGGGCAATACGCTGTAAAATATGAAAATGATTATCATTTTATATGTAGGATATTAACATGAAAAAAGGATATCAGACCAAACACCGTGAAGAACTGTTGAATTATATGCGTTCCAACCCCGGCAGGCACATGACGGCGGGGGATATCTGTTCATGCATGAAGGATCATGGCAGTAACATCGGAACGGCGACTGTATACAGACAGCTCGAGAAGCTCGTCGACGACGGTCTCGTAAATAAATACATTATTGATGAAGGCAGCAGTGCCTGTTATGAATTTATTCCCGAGGGCGAACATGCCTGTGAGGGAAAATGCTTTCATCTGAAGTGCGAAGGCTGCGGCAAGCTCATTCACCTTCAGTGCGAAGAGATAGATATGTTGAACGAACATATAGGAAAGGATCACGGGTTTACGATAGATCCCTTCAGGACTGTGTTCTACGGCACATGCGAGGACTGTGCCTCGAAGGAGGAGTGATATGGCTCTCATAAAGTGTGAAGATGTCACCTTGGGTTATGAGAACATCACGCTGGCCGAACATGTGAACTGGGAGGTCAACGAAGGGGAGTACTGGTGCATCATCGGCCAGAACGGTGCAGGCAAGAGTACCCTTATGAAGACTATACTCGGACTTAGAAAGCCCCTCAGGGGAAATATAGTCATAGGTGACGGATTAAAGGGTGGAGGCATCGGATACCTGCCGCAGCAGACGCAGGCGCAAAGGGATTTTCCCGCGTCCGTCTATGAGATCGTCATGTCCGGTTTTCAGGGGAGGGCAGGACTCCGCCCTTTCTATACCAAAGAGGAAAAGAAGGAAGCCATCGGTAACCTTAAGAAGATGGGGATAGAGGACCTCAAGGACAGAAGCTATAAGGAACTCTCGGGCGGACAGCAGCAGAGAGTGCTCCTGGCCAGAGCGCTCTGCGCTACGGGAAAGATCCTTCTTCTCGATGAACCCGTGGCAGGACTGGATCCCCAGATGACGGAAGAGATGTATGAACTCATAAAGAAACTCAATGAAGAAGAGGGCATAGTCATTGTAATGATCACTCATGATCTGGAAGCCTCTTCCAGATATGCAGGAAAGATCCTGAAAGTGGAAGAGGACGGGGTGAGCATCCTGTGAGCGAACTTTTGACGTATCTGCAATATCCTTTTGTCAGGTATGCCGTTATCGCGGTCGTTCTGATGAGCCTTTGCGCATCACTTCTGGGAGTTACTCTGGTACTGAAGCGCTTTTCCTATATAGGTGACGGGCTCTCGCATGTGGCTTTCGGTATTATCGCGCTCGCGGCTGTCCTTAATATCTCGGGCAACATGTTCTTTGTTATGCCCGTTACGGTGCTTTGCGCCATACTTCTTCTTAAGGGCGGCAAGAATACAGCCGTAAGGGGCGATGCGGCGATAGCGATGGTCTCGGTGAGCGCTTTGGCTATCGGTTATCTTCTGATGAATGTCTTTTCCAAGTCGGCTAACCTGTCGGGAGATGTATGCAGTACGCTTTTCGGTTCGACTTCCATAATAACGATGACGAAAGCCGATGTTACACTGTGCGCGATCGCATCTGCAGGTGTGCTGGTCTTTTTCATCGTCTTCTATAACAAGATATTTGCGGTGACCTTTGACGAGGATTTCTCGGAGGCTTGCGGGACCAGACCGGAAGCCTATAACCTCATGTTTGCCTGTGTTATAGCGGTCATCGTGGTCATTGCCATGAATCTCGTGGGGTCGCTCCTGATATCCGCGCTGATCGTTTTTCCCGCACTGTCCGCCATGAGGGTATTCCGTAGCTTCAAGGCGGTAACTGTCTGTGCGGCGGTGGCGGCCGTGGGCTGCGCTCTGGCGGGGACCCTGGCATCGATCGTTCTCGGGACTCCCGTTGGAGCTACGGTCGTGGCGAGTAATATCGTATGCTATCTTATTTTCACGGCAGCGGGAAAGATAAGGGGGTAATGTGGATACCATAAGAAACGGTCTGAAGGAGATAGAATTCAGGAAGATGGTATTTATGACCATGGCCGGCATAATAAGTGCTTTTGGGATCACTTTCTTCCTGTCACCCGTTCATCTGTATGACAGCGGTATCGCGGGAACATCCCTTTTCTTATCACAGATCACGCCTTCATTTATGTCTTTGTCACTGTTCCTGGTGATCCTTAATATCCCGCTTCTTTTATACGGTTACAGGAAAGAGGGATTCGCGTTCACCTTCTATTCGATATATGCGGTAATCATATATTCCGTCGCGGCCTTTCTGATCGAAAATGTCCTTCCCGTGGATGTTCATACCTGTTCTCCGATAGCGGGCACGGATATACTTCTCTGCGCGATCTTCGGCGGTCTCATCTGCGGCGCAGGTTCGGGCCTGGCCGTCAGGCACGGAGGCGCGATCGACGGCGTGGAGGTAATGGCCGTTATCTTTGCCAAGAGCCTTAACCTTACGGTCGGGACTTTTATGATGTGCTATAACGTCATCCTTTATCTCATCTGCGGGCTTGTCTTTCGAAGCTGGATCACACCTCTTTATTCGATCGTGACATATTATGTGGCTCTTAATACCATCGATTTCATCGCCGAGGGAATAGACAGGTCCAAGGCCGTCATGATAATCACCGACAAGGCCGATCTCGTGTCAAAGGCACTGATAGCCGAGTTCGGATCAGGTACGACCAAGATACCGGCCAGAGGCGGATTTACCAACAAGGAAAAGCATATCGTATATTTTGTCGTTAACAGATTTCAGATCGCCAGGATGAGGACACTGGTCCATAAGGCGGATCCGCGTGCGTTCATCACGATCAGTGATGTAGCCGATATCTATAAGTACGAACCGGAAGACTGACAAATAGCCTTTTTACTGCAAAAACAGGATAAGCGCAGGCCGCTTATTTTGTAAAAAATGCCAAGTTCAGTATGGTCTTTGAGGGTGTTATAATCTAATTGTGGGAAGATGGTCCCATTTTTCCGGGAAGAATCGGCAACATTAGCAGAGGTTTTTATGAATTGTGCAATTGGCGATACTGTTGTATACGGCGGTAACGGTGTTTGTAAGGTAGATGCGATCCAGGATATCAGAATGGGTCATGAGAGACCTCAGAAGTATTATGTCCTGAAGACTTTGTTTGTAAGACAGACAGTAACCGTATTTGTACCCATCAATAACGAGAAGCTTACGTCCAAGATACAGCCCGTCATCTCCAAGGAAGAGGCGCTGGATCTTATCGATCATATCGAACCCGGTAAGGGTGAGTGGATAGAGGACAGGAACGAGAGGAAGACCAGATTCTCCGAGATGCTCTCGAGCGAGGACAGAAACGAGATCATCTCCCTTATCTCCATCATCAGCCGTCACAGGGACGAGCTTGCCAAGGACGGCAAGTCTCTGAACATGCAGGACGAGAAATATCTTAATGATGCCACGCACAGGATAAATGCCGAGCTGGCCGTTGCTCTGGATATGAACATCGACGATATCCCCGGCTTCATCAAGGAAAAGATAGGTTGACAATCCGAAAGCCAAGTGATTAAATAAACAATGATTTTTCCTGACACAGGAGAGAATTGAATGAAGAAGTATTTTGTAGATGCATATTATTATTACTTTTACTTTGGAAGCTCGAAGTAAGAGTGATTTGTGCATGACGGAAACTTCTTGAAAAATAAGAATACTACTGACGCCGCACGGATCACGACCGGGCGGCGTTTTTGCTGGATCCGGAAGGGTAAGAGGCAGTAAAGAAAGGCAGGAACTACAAAATGATCGCAGTACTTAAAAAGGAAGCAACGGAAGGCCAGATAAGAAACCTGGTCGGATGGTTCGAGAAGCAGGGGCTCCGCGTTAACGAGTCAAAGGGTGAATACTGTACCGTCTTAGGTCTCATCGGAGATACCACGGCGATAGATATAGATCTCTTATCCGGACTCGATATCATCGAATCCGTAACGAGGATCTCGGATCCTTTCAAGAAGGCCAACAGGAAGTTCCATCCCGAAGACACGGTAGTCGATGTCGGAGGCGTAAAGATCGGCGGCGGTAATTTTGCGGTCATGGCGGGCCCTTGTTCTGTTGAGAGTGAAGAGCAGATCATAGAGACGGCCAAGGCCGTAAAGGCGGCAGGAGCCACGCTCCTTCGAGGCGGCGCGTTCAAGCCCAGGACCTCACCTTATGATTTCCAGGGAATGAAGGAAGAGGGCATCGAGCTCCTTAAGAAGGCCAGGGAAGCCACGGGGCTTCCGATCGTTACCGAGATCATGGGTGCTGAACAGCTTCCCTTATTTGACGATATCGACTGCCTTCAGGTAGGTGCAAGGAACATGCAGAACTTCGAGCTCTTAAAGGCTCTCGGAAAGACCGATAAGCCCATCCTTTTGAAGAGGGGACTGTCCGCCACGATGAAGGAGCTTCTCATGAGCGCCGAGTACATCATGGCCGAGGGCAACCCGAACGTCATCCTCTGCGAGAGAGGTATCAGGACATACGAGACTTATACGAGAAATACTTTCGATCTGTCAGCCATTCCCATGCTCAAGGAACTGACACATCTTCCGATCGTTGCCGATCCGTCACATGCTACCGGCAGGGCAAGCCTCATAAAGCCCATGGCCATGGCTGCCACGGTAAGCGGCGCTGACGGACTCGAGATCGAAGTACATCCCTGCCCTTCGAAGGCCAGATCGGATGGAGCACAGTCTCTTACTTTCGAGCAGTTCGAAGATGTGTCGAAGGCGATAGCCAAGGCCAGATCCATTATCTGAGGAGTATAGAAGATGAAAGTCGGAATAGTAGGTTTGGGACTTATCGGAGCTTCTTTTGCCAAGGCGTACAAGGAGAATTCCGATCAGTGGGAAGTATACGGATGGAACCGCACGGAGACCGTCACCGAGATGGCAAAGATGCAGGGGATAATCGACGATTATCTGACCGACGATAATCTCCCTTTATGTGATCTCGTGATACTGAGTCTTTATCCCGAGGCTTCCATTAAGTGGATGGAGGATCACAAGGATCATTTCAATAAGGAAGGTCTCGTGATCGATGCATGCGGTACCAAGAGGCTAATATGCAAAGAAGGATTCCGTATAGCTTCGGAGTGCGGCTTCACGTTCGTGGGATGTCATCCTATGGCAGGAACAAAGTATTCCGGCATGAAATATGCCAGGGCGAATATGTATAAGGGCGCTCCCATGGTCATATGTCCCGCGGTCTACGACGACATGTCGATACTGGACCGTATCATAGAGCTTTTGAAGCCCTGCGGATTTGAGACATTCAGGCTTGCCCATCCCGACGAGCACGACCGCATGATCGCCTTTACTTCCCAGATGGCGCATCTGGTATCAAACGCCTATATCAAGAGTCCCAACGCATTGTCCCATTCGGGTTTCTCTGCGGGATCATATAAGGATATGACACGTGTCGCCTGGCTCAACCCCGAGATGTGGACACAGTTGTTTCTCGAGAACAAGGATAACCTCATCTTTGAGATCGACAATATAATCGAAGAGTTAAAGAAATACCGCGAGGCCATGGTAAATGACGACCATGACGAGCTCGTGAGACTCCTGGCCGAAGGCCGTGACCGAAAGGAACTGGTGGACGGAAAATGAAAGGTATCTTCGTAGGAACAAAGCCCTCATATAAAGTCATCATCGGACGCGACGCGATCACGCAGGTCGGATCCCTTATAAAAAGAGCCGCTCCGGAAGTGGAGAAAGTCCTCATAGTAAGCGACAGTACCGTGGCTGCACTTTACCTGGAAAAACTCAAAAAGAGCCTTACCGTCAGTAAGCTTGAGACTTCCGAGTATGTCTTTGAAGCAGGCGAACAGTCCAAGAATATCGATTCGATATCGGGCATGTGGGGCGTGATGGCAGAAGCCGGATTTACCCGTACCGATGCCGTAGTGACCTTGGGCGGCGGAGTGGCTACTGACATGGGCGGATTTGCCGCTGCGACGTTTCTCCGCGGCATAAAGGTATTCCATGTCCCGACTTCGCTCCTTGCCATGGTAGACGCAGCCGTAGGCGGCAAGACAGGTATAGACCTTAAGGAAGGAAAGAACCTGGCCGGAGCATTCTGGCAGCCTTCCATGGTAATAGAAGATACCGCGCTCCTCGAGAGCCTTCCGCCCGAGCTCTTTACTGAGGGCATGGGAGAAGTTCTTAAGCATGCTTTCATAATGGATACGGAGCTGTTTGCTCTTCTTAAGGATATCGCGGAAAGTGGAAAGGCAGCGGACCTTCAGAAGGATCCCGAGCTTCTCGAGAAGCTGGTCTCCATGAACGTCTCTGACAAGGTGGAAGTCATAACGGATGATACCCTTGATAACGGCAGACGCCAGACACTGAACTTCGGTCATACAGTAGGACATGTCATCGAAAGGAACAGTAATTTCTCTTTGGCTCACGGAGTATGCGTGGCCAAGGGCATGGGCATCATCATCGATGCCTCCGTTGCCTGCGGAAGGCTCGACGCGGAAGAGGGCGAAAAGATGAAGGACCTTATAAAGGCTTTCGGTCTTCCCGTTACGGATGATATAACACCCGAGGAAGCTGTCTCCGGCGCCATGAACGACAAGAAAAAGAGGGGCGGCACGATATCCGTCATCGTAGTCACAAAGATCGGCACATCCGAGATAGTAAAGATGACTCCCGAGGAATATCAGGAGTTCCTGCAGAAAGGCCGGACCGCATGATAATATCCGCTGCGGACCGTAAGCTCGACTTCACCATTGCTGCGCCGCCTTCCAAGTCGGTGTACCACAGGGAACTCATCGTAAGGTTCCTGTGCGGTGATACGGCCTGCCTTTCTCCCGATGATAACGACAATAACGATATAAAGGCGACAAAGGCATGCCTGAGGTCCCTTGATGCTGCGCGAAAGAACAGATCTTCGGAGGCGGTTCTTCCCTGCGGCGAGAGCGGCTCGACGATAAGGTTCCTGATCCCCGTTGCCGCCGCATATCTTCTGGGAGAAGACAAGGTATCGCAAAGGCTCGTCTTTACGACCGAGGGAAGGCTTTTCGACAGACCTTTCGGAGAGCTCGCAGATGCCATGAAGCCTCACGGGATCAGGATCGAGAAAGACCCGGACACCAGGAGCATAATCGTGACCGGTCACATGACGCCCGGAAAGTACGTTATAGACGGCTCGGTGTCGAGCCAGTATATCTCGGGCCTTCTTATGGCGCTTCCGCTCTTTGACGCGCAGAGCAGCATAGAAGTAACGGGTCAGATGAAGTCTGTTCACTATATAGAGCTTACGCTCGATGCCCTTTCTAAGTACAAAACACCCGCAAAGCAGGAAGGAAATACGTTCCTCCCTTCGTTCGGAGGCTATAAAGGCGATATCTCCGGGCAGTTCAAGGTGGAAGGCGACTGGAGCAACGGCGCGTTCCTTTTGTGCCTTCAAAAGTGGTCCGATATAAAGGTAACAAATCTCGATCCTGCATCGCGGCAGGGCGACAAGGCCATCGTCGATTTCCTGAAGTTTGCTGATGAGATCCATAGTGAGCCCGTTACCTGGGACTGCACGGACACTCCCGACATCGCGCCTTACATGGCGGTAGTCTCGCCTTTTTTGTTCGGACAGATGACGCTGACGGGGATAGGCAGGCTCCGCATCAAGGAGTCTGACCGCGTCAAGGCGGTGAGGGAGCAGCTTGGCGCCATAGGCGTCAAAACGGAAGAGACGGAAGATACTCTTACGATCTACGAGTACGAGAGTCCGCGCAATGAAGATCATAAGGAGCCCATAGTCCTGTCATCGTATAACGATCACAGGATGGCCATGTGTGCGATACTTATAGCAGTTATATTGAAGGCGAGAGTCGACATCGACGATCTTAAGTGCCTGAACAAATCCTTCCCTGAATTTCAGGAGATAATAAGAAGGGAACTTATGCCATGAGCATGAAAAGCATTTACAGAGGGGACGTTTTAAACCTTGAGATCTACGGGGAGTCCCACAGCCCCACGATCGGAGTATACATAGAAGGGCTTCCGGAAGGGGTCACTCCCGATACTGAGAAGACGGCTGCCCTCATGAAGAGAAGGGCGCCGGGCAACAACGCCTGGTCGACCCCGCGTAAGGAAAAGGACGAGGTGATCTTTGAGACCGCCCATGACGGCAGGCTTCACGGCTATATCGTTAATTCCAACACCAAGCCCAAGGACTATGCTTCGATAATGAATACTCCGAGACCCTCGCATGCCGATTTTACGGCAAGGCTCAAGTACGGCGATCAGGCTTCCAGGAGCGGCGGCGGGATCTTTTCCGGCCGCATGACCGCGCCTCTTTGTATCGCGGGCTCCATCGCTCTGCAGCAGCTTGAATTGCACGGCATCAAGATAAGATCACACATCAAGGCCATTGCAGGCGTTAATGACGACGGCTATTTTGACCACGCTCCTCTCGATAAGGGTTTCGAGGAGGCTATGGACGGGGTTGCCGCCAAGGAGTTCCCCGTCGTAAGCGATGAGGCGGGAGCAAAGATGAGGGAAAAGATCGAGGAGGCCAGGATGGACTGCGATTCTGTCGGAGGCGTCATCGAGACAGTTATATACGGCATGCCCGAAGGACTCGGAGGACCCATCTTCGACGGGCTCGAAGGCAAGATCGCTCAGATCCTTTTCGCGATTCCTGCCGTAAAGGGCGTCGAGTTCGGTAACGGATTCGAAGCATCGAGGCTCCGCGCTTCGGAAAATAACGATCCTTTCATCTACGATGCTGAGGGTAACTTAAGGCTTGAGACTAACAGGAGCGGCGGGATCCAGGGCGGCATCACGCTCGGAGGAGACGTGGCTCCCGTGGTATTCGACTGTGCGTTCAAGCCTACTCCTTCCATCTCAAAGGAACAGAGGACCGTTGATATAAAAGAACACAAAAACACTACGATAAGCATTCCCGGCAGGCACGATCCCTGTATCGTTCCCAGGGCCGTTCCGGTCACCGAGGCTACCGCCGCTATCGCACTCTATGACACTATGCTTTCGCTCGGGAGGTTATGATGGATCTTGAAGAACTGCGCATACAGATAGATCAGGCTGACCGTGATATCCTCGATGCTTTCGAGAGAAGGATGGTAATCTCCAAAAAGATAGGCGAATGGAAAAAACTTCAGGGCATGGAAGTCCTAGATACATCGCGCGAGAACGAGAAGACTGAGGCTTTAATGAAGCTGGCGGGAGACGAATCGAGACAGTATATCGGGGAACTCTATAAGACCATTTTCGAGATATCGAGGAAACATCAGAATAAGAAGTTCTATGGCGTTCTCGGCAAGTCGCTCCCGCATACGTATTCTCCGAATATCCATAACCTTCTTACGTCGGATTACACCTATACCGTGATCGAACGTGAAGAGGATCAGCTGGATGATCTGTTCGGGAGCAATGCCTATGGCGGTTTTAATGTCACCGTTCCTTATAAGATCGAAGCGGCGAAGAGGTGCACCGGGCTTTCGCCTGAGGCAAGAGATACCGGCGCCGTAAATACTGTTGTATTCAGAAACGGAGAAATCATTGGCTACAATACCGATATCTACGGCTTCGGCTATATGCTCAGAAGATCAGGTATAGATCCGGCAGGAAAGGACTGTCTGATACTGGGTCACGGCGGCGCTTCCGTCGCGGTGGAATACTGCCTTTCCAAAGCGGGTGCGAAGAGCATCACTTTCGTAAGCCGCAGGGAAGATATCAACTACGATAATGTATACGAGAAAGCATCCGGCAGTCAGATCATAATCAACTGCACACCTGTCGGGATGTATCCGGATATCGACGGACAGGTGATCGATCTGGCGGGATTTCCCAAAGCGGAAGCCTTTGCCGATCTGATCTATAACCCTTCGAGAACGAGACTTATAATGCAGGCGGAACGTCTCGGACTTAAGGTCGCGGGCGGTCTTTCCATGCTCGTGGCACAGGCTCTAAAAGCTTCGCTTATATTCAGAGACCTGCTCCCGGATAATGAGGATCCGTCCGAAGAAGATGAGAAGATCGCCGATGCTGTCTGCGACACTCTCTCGAAGAGAATGAGAAATATCGTCCTCATCGGGATGCCCGGCTGCGGCAAGACGACACTGGCGGAAGAACTGGCGAAGATCACCGGCAGAAAGATGATCGATCTGGATATCGAATATGCGGGAGAGTTCGGAGAGAAGCCTTCAGACACCATAAAGAGAGAAGGGGAGGACAGCTTCAGGCATAACGAGACGGTCCTGGCCAAAAGGATACTTCCGAAGTCGGGACTTATCATCTCGTGCGGAGGCGGTCTGGTCACCAGAGAAGACAATATCTTCCCCATGAGATGTAATTCAGTCGTTATATATATCGAGCGTCCTCTGGATGTGCTCGCATCGGATGACCGCCCTCTGACTGCGCAAAAAGGGGTGGCGGCTCTTTATGGGGAGCGCAGGGAGCTATACGAGAACTATTGCGATATAAAGATAACTGTCGGAAAGAAAGCGAACAAGAAAGAGTTCCTTTCCGAGGCGGTAACGGCTCTTAAGAAGGAGGGCATCATATGAAGATCCTGGTCTTGAACGGTCCCAACCTGAACATGCTCGGTATCAGGGAGCCTGATATCTACGGCAAGGACACATACGACGATCTCGTGGCCCTCATAAGGAAGCACTGCGAGAGCAGCGGCATCGAGGTGCAGTTTAAGCAGAGCAACAGCGAGGGCACGCTGGTCGACTATATACAGCAGGCCTTTTTCGACAAGGTCGACGGCATAGTGATCAACCCCGGCGCCTATACGCACACATCCGTTGCTCTCCTGGACGCGCTTAAGGCCGTACAGATTCCCGCCGTCGAGGTGCATATCTCCAAGGTGGACGAGAGGGAACCTTTCAGGCAGATCTCGTACGTTTCCTATTACGCGCAGAAGACCATCACCGGCAAGGGCTTTCAGGGCTATCTCGAGGCAGTCGATTTCCTGAAGGAGTACACTGCATGAGCAGGATAAACGTAGTCCTTTACGAGCCCGAGATCCCTCAGAATACGGGAAACATCATGCGCACATGCGTAGCGTTTGACTGCAGGCTTCATATAATAAAGCCCCTCGGATTCGACATCGATAATCCCAAGTTCAAAAGGTTTACGACGAATCACATTACGTGGGCTGACTACACTCTTTATGAGGATCTTGATGAGTTTACCAAGGCGAATCCCGGCGAGTATTTCTTTATGACCAGATACGGAAAGGTGCCGCCTTCGGATATCGACTTCAAGGCCGTACCCGAAGACCGCGAGATCTATCTTCTCTTCGGCAAGGAGAGCACGGGTATACCTTATGATATCCTCCGTGACAACATCGACAGGTGTTTCCGGATCCCCATGGCAGGCGAATGCAGGTCCTTAAATCTCAGTAACGCCGCCGCGATCGCCATCTACGAATGCGTCCGCCAGACGGGTTATCAGGGCTTGTCCCTTACGGAAGTTCAGAAAGGTGAGGACTTCCTCGAGTCCTACGACGCGACACTGTTATTTGGGAAAGGGGAATAACGGCAGTGAAGCTGTCCCGGTAAGAGGATCTGTTCCTCTTTACAGGTCGTTTTTCTTAATGTATTCCAGAAGAGCAGTGCACCCCTCGATCAGATCATCGTATGTACGGTCGAAATTACCCGTATACCACGGATCCGCGATGTCCCTGTCAGATCCCGCATACTCCAGGAGCAGATGAAGCTTTTCGTCCGGATCGCTCTGAAAGATCCTCAACGCATTTCGGATATTATACTGTTCCATCAAGATGATATAGTCGAAAGTATCGTAATCGGCAGGCGTTATCTGACGCGCATGTCTTCTTTCAAACGGGATACCTTCCTGCGTCAGCTTGCGCCTGGCAGGCGGATACATGTCGTTTCCTATCTCTTCTCTGGAAGTTGCCGCAGACTCCACGTAGATACGGTCTGAAAGCCCCTCGCGGGCGATCATGTCCTTTAAGATGAACTCACACATCGGTGATCTGCATATATTGCCATGACAGACGGTTAAGATGTTTATCATTTATATAAATCCTCTACAACAAAAAAATAACGATGTTATTATAGCAGAAGCACTGGCACGCTACGGAATGATGTGACAAGCAAAATGATAAAGAATGATAAAAGGAGATCCAGTTATCTACAACGATTCCATTAGTATTCAGGATAACATTTCCCAAAACAGAATCCGGAGATGAACCTAAGCATAACACCTATTACCGGGAAAACATGGAAAAACAGAAAAAGCACCCGAATATTCCCATTCCCAATGCCTGGACAAGGAATCCGAATAGGTGAACTGTCAAATATAACTTATTCCAAGGCTCTTAAGTGCTGATCTCATCTTGTCTCTTTTTGCGTCCGGGAACCTGCATCCGATCGCGTCTGTGAGCATATATGTTTTCATTCCGGCTTTTCGGGCACCCTTCGCCGTGGCCCCGACGCAGCCGCATTCGTCAAGTCCGCAAAGGACCACTTCCGAATAACCTTCTTTTTCCATGTGCTCGCGGAAAGGCCCGGACGTATATGTATCCGGGAAGTACTTGTCGTAAACAAGGTTACTCACGATATCGATGCCGTTATATATCTCGGCGCCCGGAGTTCCTTTCAAGGTGAAGCCGATGAACCACTTGTTGGTTATTATGTTCTGAAATACCTGTCTTATATAAATGATGTCATACCCTTTTTCTTTGTAGGAAGCGATGGCTCTGTTGACTGATGCGACCAGTTTTTCCGCGTCGTAAGAAAACATCGGTTTACGTCCCGGCCTGAGATAATCACTCTGCATGTCTATTACTATAAGTGCCTTTTTACCTGTCATTTTCGATCCCTCATCTGAAAAAGTATTTATTGAACGCGTTCAATAATTGGATTTTATCACAGCACCGGGCGTTATTCAATTACGTTACAGCGCTGAGCCGATATTTATTCTTTAAAGGATTGAAGCTCTTTGCAGCCATTACCTTACATGACCCGTCATCCACGTTGGCTTATGCTAACCGGACTATATCATATATAATCTTAGTGAAGAGAAATCAATAGTGGAGTTCAGGTGTTCTCCGGGAATGAGAGAAATAGAGATATGAAAAAGATCGTCAGCATAGCCCTTATATTATCCATGACTATCTGCCTTTTTGGATGCACGCCGGGATTAAAAGACCGCATCAGGGTCGAAGAGGAATTGAGCAGGCTTAATAACATCGAAGGCAATACCTGGATCAACGAAGATGAAGAATATGAATCCATGGTCAACTCGCTTCTGTACATTGAAAGAGATGTCGGTCTTCCGGGTGCCTGGATAGTGGCAACGGACGACGATATCATATATGCGACGGGAAAGGGGATCCTTGATAACGACGGCAATGTCGTCGATCCTTTTACCACGTTCGAGATAGGATCCATGTCGAAGTCGTTTGTTTCTGTCTGCATATTCAAGCTTGTCGAAGAAGGCAGGATATCTCTTGCCGATACACTGGGTGATCTCTTTCCCGATTATTCGTATTGTCCGAATTACGGCAGAACCTCTAAGGTGACGATATCGGATATGCTCCATATGCGTTCGGGTATTCCCGATTATCTGAATGCTCCCACGGATTTCTGGGGTCCGGATCTGTTCTATGAGATATTGGGTCCTGATATGGAGGAACTCTCGCCGGAGGAAAACCATGAAAGATTCTTCTCTTCGGTAGATGAGCGGACGTTCCTTGAAAGTGTCTTTACCTGTGAACCCGACAACGAGCCTGATAGAGTGTTTGCATACAGCAATACCAATTTCTATCTGCTGTCGGTCATTATCGAGCATCTTACCGGTATGGCTTATCAGGACTATGTCAGGGAAACCGTTTTCGATCCCTGCGGAATGACGAGCACTTCATCAATGGCTTTCGGAGATGTTCAGGCTTCTCTTCCCGAGGGAGCATATTATTTCCGTCCCGAGTATTCAAAGGGGGCAGGAGATATCCACTCTAATGTCGTGGATATCCTGAGGTACGACAGAGCACTGTTCGGAGGTTATCTTCTGAGCGAAGAGTCGATGGAGACGATGCTTGAGCCGATCAGTACATATGCATGCGGCTTTCAGATCAAGGGAGATATGATAACCCACGGAGGCGATACTCCGGGATTCACGAGCGCACATTATATCATCGAGCGTAACGGACAGCACCTGTATGTTATCGGATGGAGTCATCAGGGTACCAAGGCCGGTATTTTGAACATTTTAGAGCATCAGTTCGATCCCAAGCCGAAACATAATACCGGCATATTTATCTTGGCGGGAACTTCTGCCGCCGTGATCTGTGCATCTGTATTTGTCATAGTCCGGATCGGTAAAAAGAAGAAAAGGACGGAGGAGAAGGCATGAAGCACTGAAAGACAGTGCTTGATGGGCATCCTTTTAATATCTGAATCTTTTTACCGTAAGAAGCATTATCTTAATAAGCGTAACAACAGCTGCGTAAACGAGCATGTGCAGGCAGATCAGGAATATCCCGGCAGTGTCAAAACGGTAGTTGTTGCCTGCGACCAGTTCGATGCCGTCCATGATCGGCGGCAGCGGTATGTGCAGGAACTTAAAGATCGGATTATATCCGATAAGACCGTGCTTGCAGATCGCCAGAACGGACAGGAGGATCGCGCCCAACACAGCGTTCTTCCGCTTGGCGATCAGCCTCGGATGGAAAAGATCGCCTGTTGCCATTCCCGTTATGCCGGCGCACAGGATATATGCCCCGCCGCAGACTATGTCCATCGGTTCCGCGGCCGGGACGAACTTATTAGTATCGATCACTGATATCACTGCCGGCGCCGCGGTCAGCACGACCGAACAGACGAAGTTGATAAAGAAGAATACGAGTTCCCTTGATGCGTAGAAGTTTATGGCCGACTTGCTGTGCAGAAGAAGCGTCTCTTCAAAAACGTCATTTTCTTTCCCGTTGATGTTCATTGCCACAAAGACACAGACGATATAAAGATAGATAGCCGATATCAGGAAACTGCTCGTGATGTCCAGAGGGGACATCGAATACATGATCCCAAGGAAGAACGCCGTGACGACCAGCGGGAGCGTCAGCACGGAATTACGCAGCAGGAGCTTTGCCCTCAGTCTGAAAAGGTCAATCATGTTCTTCAATTCCCACTATCTCCCATCCGTCTTCGTACAGTTTCATTACCGTCTCTTTGAGGCTTGCCACGCTGACTCTCATCTCATTCCTGTTTCCGTTGATGCTCATCTGCGGCCACAATGCCAGCTTTTCGTTTCTTCTGACGCGGACTATATAGATGCTCTCTTCGGCGTGCATTCCGGATACGAGCTTGCCCTGGTCGATCGTATAGACCTTATCCGACAGCGTATCGATCAGTTTTCTCTCGTGGCATGACATAAATACGGTGACGCCCTGTTCGCGCAGCGCGTTTACTTTTGTTATGAAGACTTCCTGCGAATCCGCATCCTGTCCCGACAGAGGCTCATCCAATACGATCACATCATGCGGAGCCATGAGCGCCTGGATGACGCCGACTTTCTGAAGGCTCCCCTTGGACAGTTTATCCATCCTCGTGCCGGTCATTGATCCCAGAAAGAAATCCTTTATCAGGCCGTTCACGAGAGAGCGGTCAGTGTTCTCTATCCTCGCGATACCGGTCAGGTAATCGATCATCTTGATCTCCGTTCCTGCGAACTTCTCGGGAACATAGGAGAAGCGGAGTTTCTTTTGGTACCTGATATCGCCTCCGCTTAAAGAGATGAGACCCGACAGGAGCTTGAGCATCGTGCTCTTGCCGCACCCGTTATGCCCGTAAAATGCGATCGATTCGCCCTTTATAAATTCATGAGATACAGAGTCTATAACACATTTGCCACCATAGATCTTTGTGGCGTTCTCCAGTGTGATCAATGCGTCACTCATCTATCCTTAATCCTATCCTGTAGATCATCATTTTTCAGCCGTTATCATAGCATACTATTGAATCGTCAACAATTTCATGCGAGAATTAACCGTCAGGGATGGAAGGATAACAGATATGAAAGACTATAGAGTGCTCTTTGCGGGCATTATCATATGCTCATCTTTGATCACAGGTTGTGCCGCTTCAGCGCGTGAAACGGATGATACTTCTGATGCGGCTTTCCATGCTTCTCCGACTGAAGATACTGCTGATATGAACTTGGAGCTTACGGCTGCGACGGAGCAGGAGACGATTCCGGAAATAACAACGGGACCGGCTGAGCTGACTGTCTCTCCCGATATTTCTGAACAGCTGAACATCATCCTCGAGAATTACGATGCATGGGTCCCGAAGATCGAGTATCCCGAAGATTATGATCCCGCTTTTGTTTGCGTGACATATAACTGTGATGCTTATTATGCGGTGACGGATCTTGATGGCGACGGGCAGCTCGAGATCACGGTAAGTGAATATGACAGAGGATCCGGAGTATTCTCGCGTTTCCTGGTCTATGAAGTAACAGGGGAGGGGGATCTTCTTTTACTTAACGGGGAGCCTGATCCGGCCTTTGACATGCCTGATCTTTTTGAAATGAATGCTGTCAGTTTTTATACTGACGAAGACGGTGTGCGATGGAACCTGGCATCTGATTACGAGGCCAACGGAAGATACGGTCATCGGTATGTATACCAGAGGATATCGACATCTGACGGACTTGTGATCGAGAACTTGTGCGAGAAGGTATACCACGGCGAATCGGAAGGCGACTATTATTCCTATTATGACGGCGAGGGAAACGAGATAACCGGTGAGGAATTCGATCAGCTGTATGAAAGTGAATATGCTTCGGCTGCCGAAGGCGAGAATGCTTTGGGGTGGATCAGAGGAAGCGGCAACGGAGACCTCCTGATACCTGATATCGATATGCTTACGGAGTCTTATCTTGTGTTTGCCGGGGAGCAGGATTAAGCGGCGTTTACCGAAAGCAGCGATTACGGGGCAGCGCCAAACAGATTGGTCCATAAAATGCGTTTTTGGGGGTTCTTCACGGAATTCGCGGGATCGGACAAACAGAAAGATCTTTTCTCATCGGCGGTCGTTCAGTAAATCTTGAATCAATAGTTTACAAAAACTTTGGTATACCATTTGCCCATCA
>JAFZWN010000095.1 GCA_017617295.1 Clostridiales bacterium
ACGTTGAAAGCACCTACAGCGTATCCGCCGTCGTAAGCTTTCTTAAACATCTCTTTGGTTGTTACCAATGCCATAACGAAAAACCTCCTTAAAAGTGAATGTTTTTACGAAAAGACTCGTATGTATCAATAATAATTTGTGCGGGGTTTTAAGTCAATATTGGTATTTTGCCCAAAGAACGTGATATAGTAGTGCTTGCTTAGGAGAAAAAAACCATGAAACTGACCGAAATCTACCAAAATAAAGACAGAGTACTGTCATTTGAGATATTCCCGCCCAAGGCGGCCGAGGAACTCGAGAACATCGATGAGACCCTTGAGATCCTCTGTGACTTAAAGCCCGACTATATCAGCGTCACCTTCGGCGCCGGCGGAAGCTCCAATAACAACAAGACCATCGCCATCTGCAAAAAGATCCGCGAGAAGTTCCATACCGAGGCGGTTGCCCATCTGACCTGCCTCTGCTATGACGAAAAGGAAATAGATGCTTTCTGCGGCGAGCTTAAGGATAACGGCATCGAGAATATCCTTGCCCTCAGGGGGGATGCCAATCCCAATGCCCCCGCAAAGGGAGTTTTTGCCCATGCATCAGATCTGATCGAATACATCAGGCCTAAGACGGATTTCTGTATCGCGGGTGCGTGCTATCCCGAAAACCACCCCGATTCACCTGACCGTATCGCAGAGATGGCGGCCCTCAGAAAGAAGGTCGATGCGGGTGCCGAGGTTCTTCTCAGCCAGCTTTTCTTCGATAATGAGGATTTCTTCAGATTTGTTGAGGATGCGAGGATAGCGGGAATAGATGTCCCGATAACACCGGGAATAATGCCCTGCCTTTCCGCCAAGACCATAAACAGAATGGTCACCACCTGCGGGGCAAGGCTTCCCGAGAGATTTAAGAGAATACTTGATAAATACGGTGAAAAGAAAGAAGCTCTTTTTGATGCCGGCCTTTATTACGCGATAAGCCAGATAATAGACCTGATAGCGACGGGATCCGACGGGGTTCATATCTATACGATGAACAATCCCACCGCCGCGCGCAGGATCTGTGACGGCATCAAGAATATCATCAGATGACCTTACAGCTTAAGTGTAACGGTGCTCCTTCATGTAATCCGTGGGGGAGCACCCTTTTTCTTTTTTGAACTGTCTGTTGAAATGCTCGATCGTTTCGTATCCGCAGACCGAAGCTGCTTCCGCAACGGAAAGGTTTCTGTTCCTGAGAAGGTAGATCGCATATTCTATCCTTGCCGAGATCAGGTCCCTGGTGACGGGCACCCCGTAAAGCGCCTTGTAGATGTGCTGGAAGTAGGAAACGCTCATGTTCATTTCGGATGCGAGTTCGGATACTTCACCGATCCTTGCGGCTTCCCCGCCCTGGTATATTCTTCCCCTCAGCACATTGAACCTGCTTCTGTAGGATTCGAGCGTGCCCGACTTAAAGTCCGGTTCTTCTTTTACCTTGCTGAGGTCGCTGATCTTGTATATGAGGAGCCTTGCGAGGCTGTCCATTATCATTTCGTGATTATCGCTGTTTCTTCTCGCTTCCGCGGCGATGTTCTGCATTATCACAGAGGCTTCCGAATGGTCGTAAACGGTCAGGGCCTTAGCAAACGTAAGTCCCACTTTGTCAAAGAGCTCTTCAATCTCGCCTTCGTCCGCCTCCAGATGTATCCAGTCATCCGTATAGGGGGCATTCCTTAAGTAGAAATGCTCCGGGTCCGTGGGTCTGAAAAACAGAAAAGCCGGTCTGTCGACATAAACGGTCCTGCCGCCGTATTCGTACCAGAACGGATTCCTGATCATAATGATGCTGTAGAATCTCATGCCGTTCGGACGGTTTATCTCCCAGCCGTTTTCGTGATAATAGTTGTAGCCTGCGTAGGGAATCTTTATCATATTCTGATTCTGGCATTTCAAAGCAGAAAAAGTCAAGTATAAAGCATATAAAATCATTGTATTTATAACAGATTGCCTTAATATCAATTGTATATGAAAACAGATGACATATCCGGGATACACTCCCGGGGATTTGTTTTAAGGGGTTTTGGATGAAAAACAGACTTAACGATCCGGAATGGAAGAGAGCCATGAAATGGTTCTACCGGTATCTTTCCAAATATAAATGGAAGGAAGCGGTAGGGCTTGTTCTCGTAACCATATGCGCGGTCCTCAATATAATCAATCCCAAGATCATGGGAATCATAGTCGATGACGTGATCGGAGACGGTGAGGGAATAGCGGAGAGAATGGGAATACTCCCCATTGCCGTTGCCCTTATGATCGGCTGCCAGTTTATAAGGGCCGTCATAAGGCTTATTTCACAGTGGCTTTTTGAAACCTGTTCCCAGGACATGCTCTATGACATGAGGGACGGAGTTTACAGAAGCCTGCTCCAGAAGGATTTCTCCTTTTACAACAGAAACAGGACCGGCGACCTGATGAGCCGCCAGACCGGAGATATGATGGCGATCAGGCATTTCGTCGCCTATGTCATTTATTCCATTTATGAAAACGTACTTCTTTTCGTGATAGCGCTCATAATGATCTTCTCGGTTGACTGGAGGATCGGAATCGCCATGATGAGCGTTCTTCCCATAAGTGCGTTTGTAACCTATCTTCAGTCGAAGGCCATCAAGCCCAAGTTCATGAAGATCAGGGACAGATTTTCATCGCTCAATGCATTTACCCAGGAAAACATCAGCGGAAACCGCGTGGTCAGGGCATTTGCCAAGGAAGATTACGAGATCGAGAAATTCGATGCCGAAAATGCCGCGTACCGTGATTCGGAGCTTGATGCGGCTAAGGTGTGGACCAAGTATGTTCCCATATTCGAAGTATGTGCAACCTTCCTTACCGTTATTCTGATGCTGGTGGGAGGGATAATGTGCGTTAAGGGTGCGATGACACTCGGAGACATGGTAATCGTCAATTCCTACCTCTGGATGCTCAACATGCCTCTCAGAATGTTCGGCTGGCTGATCAACGACTATCAGAGATTCACGACATCTGTCGTCAAGATATACACGACCGTATCCGAAAAGCCGAAGATCACAACTCCTTCTAAGCCCAAGAATGAAAAGAAGATAAAGGGCGAGGTTGAGTTTAGGGACGTCTCCTACAATGTGGAAGGAGAACCGATACTCGATCATGTTTCCTTCAAGGTCGGCCGCGGCGAGACCGTCGGAATACTCGGTGCGACCGGATCCGGCAAGACTACGATCATGAACCTGATATGCAGATTCTATGATGTAACGGACGGAGCAGTGCTCGTGGACGGCGTTGATGTAAGGGATATGGAGCTTCATACCCTGCGCGACGGTATAGGCCTCGCCATGCAGGACGTTTTCCTTTTCTCGGATACGATAGAGGGAAACATCGCATACGGAGATCCCGACTGTACCCTTGAGCAGGTCAAGTGGGCGGCCAAGATGGCCGATGCCGACGGCTTCATAAACGAGATGACCGACGGATATGACACGGTTGTCGGTGAGAGAGGCATCGGACTTTCGGGCGGACAGAAGCAGAGGATCGCACTTGCAAGAGCCATCCTTAAGAAGCCTGCGATAGTCATACTCGATGACACCACATCCGCAGTCGATATGGAGACCGAGTCGCAGATCCAGAAGGATCTTAAGCTTCTTGAAAATGAGACAGTGTTCATAATCGCTCAGAGGATCTCGTCTCTCAAGGATGCGGATATGATACTCGTTGTCGAAGACGGAAGGATCACCCAGAAGGGAACCCACAAGGAATTGATCGCCACAGACGGATATTACAGAACCGTCTATGAGCATCAGCTCGGAAACCTCAAGTCACAGACGGCGTAAGCACAGGCGAAAATGTTTGGCCGGACGCTTGATGCGCTCGGCGGAGATATAAAATGGCAAGAAATAAGATCAACGAAGATGAATATCTTGAGGAGTCATTTGACTTAGAGCAGCTTAAGAGGCTCGGACATTATGTCGGGGCCTTCAAGGGTAAGCTGACGTTTACGGTCGTGATAATGATCATATCCAGCGGGCTTACGATGCTGATTCCCATATTCATGAAGAATGTCATGGATGTAATCACCGAGTCCAATTTCGGAAAAGGACTGTCGGAGTCAGATGCCATCCGCAAGATCGTATTTTACTCGGTGCTGACATTTCTTATCACCGTGGTATGTGCGGTCATCACGAGAGTCAAGATCAAACTCACATCCCAGGTCGGCCAGGGCGTTATATACAATCTCAGAAGAGAGCTTTTCGTCCACCTTCAGGAGCTTCCCTTCTCGTATTTTGATGATAAGCCCCACGGCAAGATCCAGGTAAGGGTTGTCAACTACGTAAACAATCTGTCAGACCTCCTTTCAAACGGTATCGTAAATACGATCACGGATATCTTTTCGATGATGTTCATCGTGGTCTATATGCTGTATCTGGACGTAAGATTCACTCTGATAGTCCTGTGCGGAATGCCGATACTTGCTACGATAATCGTTTTCATCAAGAGCAGGCAGCACAAGGCATGGCAGATACAGTCCAATAAGCAGTCGAACCTGAACGCATACATTGCGGAGTCCGTAAACGGCATACGTGTCACACAGTCTTTTGTCAGGGAAGATTACAACACGGATTACTTTAACGTGCTCAATAAGGAAGCGCAGAGATCCTGGCTTACGGCTGTCAAGTACAACTTCATCCTCTGGCCCGTTATCAACAACATCAACACGATATCCGCGAGCGTTATATATGTTCTCGGAATCGGCTGGCTCGCAAGAGGAAACGTGACAATAACCGCCGGACTGCTCATAGCATTTGCGGGATACGCCGCAAGATTCTGGCAGCCCATTATGACACTTGCGAATTTCTACAATTCCCTCCTGACTGCAATCTCATATCTGGAGAGGATATTCGAAACGATCGATGCACCCGTGCTCGTCAAGGATAAAGAGGGAGCCGGACAGATGCCGGCAATTAAGGGTGAGGTCGAATACAAGGATGTAAGATTTGCGTACGAAGACGGTGTAGAGATACTGCACGGTGTTTCATTCAAGGTCAATCCCGGAGAAAGTTATGCGATAGTCGGCCCTACCGGTGCCGGAAAGACGACGATCGTCAATCTCATCAGCAGGTTCTATAACGTTACATCCGGAGAGATACTTATCGACGGAATAAATCTTGAGGATGTCACCATCAAATCACTCAGGACACAGATGGGTGTAATGATGCAGGATTCATTCATCTTCTCCGGAACGATCAGGGATAATATCAGGTACGGCAACAAGACCGCAACCGATGAGGATGTCATAAAGGCGGCCAAGACCGTATGCGCACATGACTTCATCATGTCTCTCGAAAAGGGTTATGACACTGAGGTCAACGAAAGAGGATCCAGACTGTCCGCGGGACAGAGGCAGCTTATCTCCTTTGCCAGGGCGGTTCTTGCCGATCCCAAGATCCTGATACTTGATGAAGCTACCGCTGCGATAGATACCGAGACCGAGATCCTCCTTCAGGAAGGCCTTGCGAGAATGCTGAAAGGAAGGACTTCGTTTATCATCGCACACAGACTCTCCACCATCAGGAATGCCGACTGCATTATGTACGTCGATCACGGAGTGATAGAGGAAAAGGGAACTCACGACGAGCTTATGAAGATAGAGAACGGAAATTACAGAAGGCTTGTCGAATCACAGCTGGATGCTTTCACTTGAGCATATCTGTTCTCCTGTCGTAGCTTCTTTTCCATTCCAATAATTTATTTCTGGTTTCCGGATCCC
>JAFZWN010000096.1 GCA_017617295.1 Clostridiales bacterium
ACAGTATAAGATGCTGTACCAACTTTAGTCCCTCCAACCTGTATTTTCTGAGATATATTTCCAGGCCAGGAAACAGTCAGATCATAAGAATCAGGATCAGGGTCGCCACAATTTGTACACCAGATGAAATAAGTATGATTTGCTGCACCGGTTAGCGTAACAGCAAAATTCAAACCTGAGCCTCCATCATCATTACTTAAATATTGGGAACGATTTGATAGATCTGAATAAACGTAAACATACGGATCATTCTGACAAACTGATGAATATATAAAATAAACTCCATCAGCATCAGGCGTAAAAGAATACCATTTACCGCGTTCTGCTGCCGTGAACTCGACATGAAGAGTCTGACCATACGAGATCGGTGTGGCATTATTCGTTTTAGCATAATCATTGTCATCAGGTGATACAGCCAATACGGTCGCGCTGCCGAATAGCATCGTCACTGCCAATGCTGTACCGACAATCTTTGTTATGAATCTTTTCATCTTTAACCCCCTTATAAAAATATTACAATAATATTACACTATCAAAATAAATTATACAATCATCAAAGATATTTGAATCTGAAAATTTACAAAAGGGCCGCCTCATCGTTATAAGACAGCCCCATTATCGCTTTTGATATATGATCGATCCGTTATACGGTAACCGGTGCAGTATTCTCAGAGACCTTATCGCCTTCCCTTTCGAAGCTTCCGGCATCCGCCATCAGAGGGAACAGATCGGCATATACTCTGCTTATTACGATGCTTTCCTCATTCTCTTTGGCAAAGATCCGGGATCTCTTCTTTTTCTCCTCTTTCTGTTTATAGATCTCGATGAACCTGCGGCCTTTCCTGATCAGGTAACGGTTACCGGGGAAACTCGACATGATGAATGTCTTGCTCTTTCTCTTCTTGTTTTTCGAAGAGTCCGCGACCTCATCTGAAAACTCTTTGGGATTACGGTTCTTGGAGACTATGGCCTTGCCGTTCTTAAAGGTGACGAAGCAGCGTTCGAACCTCTCGAAGTCGCGGAAACTGCTTCCGAGGAAAGCCGGGATCACGAGTTCACCGGTGGCCTCATATTCCTTCTTCAGCTCTTCTGCTTTCTTCTTTTTCTTGGCCGCTCCCGTAAATATCGGATAGAAATATATATGCCTGTAATATGTCGTCGTTTTATATGCCTTCTTGAACAACAGGATACAAGAGAGCAGGAGCACCACATATATGCCGATCAGTACGGGCGGGGCAACGAGTGAGATGATCACGATAAAGATGACCGCCAGCGTCTTGAACACCTCGACTACCATGGAGACTCCGGGGATCACCGCCAGCATGGTGATAAGGACATCCCCGGCATAGAGCACGGTCCTCATGACGATATAAGACAGGACCAGATAGATCCCGAGGACAGTACACAGGAGTATCTTCCCCGCTGTCTCCCATCCTCCTGAAGCCACGATCGCTGCCGCACCGCTCTTTACGGTCCGCGCGCTGCCGGCCGTACTATCCTCTTCCACCATAAACATCAGGAAAGGAAGCGAGAAATTAAAAAGGCCCATGGCTTTGTTCTCGATCTCTTCGATAGCGATACCTCCAACTCTGGTAACGCCGAACATCTTCGGAGCTTTCAGTATCACAAACAGAAGGATGATAACAAGGCTCATGACTGTATTGTTCATGAATCCCAGATACTGGGTATATTTGCCCAGGACATCGGGGATAACCTTGGCGCACAGCGCGATCACCGCCTCGACCATGAGGATCGATATCGGTTCGATGGCGGACCCTAAGCTGTGGGAGATAAGGAGCACGGAATTGAACATCGTGCCGCCGAGTTTCTTGCCGTCAAGAGCCGAGACATCGGCCATTACAGTATTGCCAAACGAAAAAGCGATAAAAAGCACGGTCATGATGACCAGGGCTGCCGCCGCTCTCTCGAAACGTTTCTTTTCGGATAAAAAAGTACGCATCATACTCTCTTGTAATGTCTTACAGTGAAAGCGACGCCCTTCTCGCTCATGATCTCGGGTTCTTCTTCCGTAAGCTCCCAGTCTTCGCTCTCATCAAGGTTCGGGAAGAATGCGTCTGCGGTATACTCGGCCTTGATCGCGGTGATTATGGCCTCATCGCACAGATGGAGCATAGTCCGATACACTTCTTCACCGCCTATCAGGAATATCTTCTCATCCGGATGCGTATGCTCATACTCGCGGAGCTGATCCTCATTATGAAGGATGACCGCGCCTTCTTTCTCAAAAGACTCATTTCTCGTAAGGATAATGTTCACTCTCTTGGGAAGGAGCTTCTCATCCTTAAATGTCTGTAATGTCTTACGTCCGAAAGCAACCGTATGTCCTGCGGTGTACTTCTTGAAAACGCCTTTCTGGTCCTCGGGAAGAGACACCAGAAGCTCGCCCTTATTACCGATTGCCCAGTTTCTGTCTACAGCAGCGATCACGATCATCCCAATTACCTCACAGTCCTCTTAAGTAAACTTCCATCGATCTTTATTCTATCACAGATAGAGTATATAAAACTGTTACATCTTTTACCGGCTGTCATATACCCAGCTCGAAAATGAGCTTGGGCTCTCTTATCGGGTTATAATCCTTCATCTCAAAATCTTCTATGGTGATCTTCGATATATCGACTCCGGTCTCGGCATTAAGCACCAGAGCAGGCGTATCGGTATCGTCCTTTTTGCTCTCCGCCCTTCTTAACAGCTCGTGGGCATTGTCGATATGCCTGTCATAGATCTGCTCATTAGCGACGAAATGTGTAAACACGCCTTCCTTATAGCCTGTCGCACGTGCTACCATCATGAGCAGGGCCGCATACTGGATCTCGTTGATGCCACCGGCACCTGAAGCCGTAAGCATATCCCCCGATCTCTGGACCATGCACATATCAAGATACTCTCCCCTTACGTTCCATATCGTAAGGAAAGCGCAGGGAGCCAGGCCCTTTGTCTCATGAAGGTCCGCTTCCTGCCACAGCGACATGATCTTTCGCCTGCCGTACGGATCCTTCCTGATATCTGCTATGAGATTGTTGATAAGGTCGTACCTCTTGACCGTGGCGCCGTACCTCTGTCCGATCGTGCCGTCGCCTATGTCCCAGGGAGTCCACCATGTGACACCCGCCTCCTCCATCTCGGAGAGGACATTTGTAGGTCTGTTATAGATAGTGAATATCTCTCTGATACCCGTCTTCCACGCCTGATAGCGGAGTGTACTTATCGGGAACTCTCCCTTTGAGAGATCATACTTCCTCATCACGTGGTTAACGCTTATCGTATGGGCGGGTGTACCGTCCTCATATCTGGGTCTGGGATCGATGTCCTTAAAGCCGTTTTCGAGGATATTATTGATATCCGATACGAGATATCTGTCTGCCTTTGTCATTATGCGGGTCACTCCCTTAAAACTCTTTTTCAATCAATTGTAGCATAAATCCGGCCCGTCATTCATTCAGGTTTTCCCCAAAAACGGATATCACGCAAACTATCACAACAACGGATCGTTTTTTGTGATAATCTGCGAGATTCTTGCAATTTATCACCAAAGCAGGCATGTTTTTGTGATATTTTGCGAGATACTGAAAAACGCCGGGATTTGAAGGCAAAAGATAAAGCCCGCCAGGGAGGCAGCGGACTTTATCTTTCAACATATTTGGCCGGTTTGTAAAATGACTTGAGTATCACCCGTAGAAGCCTATCTCCCCGAGCACTTTATCGATCAGTTCGGAATTACGGATCGAGAATTCCGGAGTAATGAGCGGCGTCCCGCCTTCGAGGATACATCTTCCGAACTGCTCGATCTCGAGCGAATAGTTATTCGGAACAGATACCTCCTTAGTAATGACTGAATCGCCTTTATTTATCCTGTACGATACATCTCCCGATCCGTTATATTCGACGTCGGAACTGATCGAGCCTTCGGAACCGTGGATATAGAGCCTGTCAAATCGGGAGTTCGACTCTTCCCCGAATATCATGCCGACGTTAAATGAAGCACGGGCTCCATTACAAAATCTCATAACGGCCGAAGTCATCAGATCGACACCCGAATCCGAGAACTCCGCATTTGCCTTTACGTATTCGGGCTCCGAGTCGATAAGCGACATGATCATGGTCGTGCAGTAGCATCCCAGATCGTACATGGCGCCGCCTCCGAGCTCTTTGTGGAGACGGAAGTCCTCCTTATAGCCCTGAGTGATAAATGCCGTCTCTATATAATCGACTTCGCCTATGATGCCGCTGCTGACAGTTTCCCTGAGACTTCTTATAAATGGACTGTGAAGGTATGCATATGCTTCCGAAAGGAAAACATTATTTTCTTCCGCGGCCTGAAACATCTGACGCACCTCAGTGCTGTTCAGTCCCAAAGGCTTCTCGCAGAGGACATGCTTGCCTTTACGAAGGGCCTTTATGACCCACGGGCAGTGAAGACTGTTCGGAAACGGGATATAGACCGCGGTAACTTCGGGATCGTCCAGAAGTTCATCGTAGGTTCCGTAAGCTTTGGTAAAGCCGAATCTGTCCCTGAAGGACTCCGCTTTCGTTATGTCTCTTCCGGCGATAGCGTAAAGCTCGCAGTTCGAAGCCTGCTTCATGCCGGGGATCATGCCCCAGACCGCTATGTTCGCCGTACCCATTATGCCCCATCTGACTTTCATAAGATCACCTCAGACAGCGGCCTTGGCTTTCTCGAGAGCATCGATCACACGGTCGCACCAAGAATCGAATTCGGGATCCTCGACCTGACACTCGGGATGAGACAACACATGATCGAGAGCATACCGGACACCCATATCGAACCTGACATTCGTCCCCATGTCCGGTACGGCTCTCTTCAGTTTGGTATTGTCGAAAACGACCGATACGGATTTGTCACCGAGAAGCGACCCGGTAAAGTCGAATCCGAACTTATCGCCCGTTTCCCGGAGGAAATCGGTAGATACATGGTAAGCGTTGAGATTTACGCCCAGATTATCGGCGATAGTCTCGTAGATCTGATCCCACGTAAGGACCTCGTCGGAAGTTATATGAAAGGCCTCGCCTACAGCATGGCGGTTACCCATGAGTCCCGTATAGCCGATCGCGAAGTCGGCATTCCATGTGAGTGTCCACAGGCTCGAACCGTCACCCTGGATAATGACCGGCTTTCCTTCCTGCATCCTCTTTATGACCTGCCAGAAGCCTTTCTTGCCGTGGACTCCCAAAGGGATATTACGCTCGTCGTAGGTATGGCTCGGACGTACTATCGTTACCGGGAAACCTTCTTTCTCATACATCTCCATCAGGTATTCCTCGCATGCGATCTTATCCCTCGAATACTGCCAGTAAGGATTACTGAGCGTGGTACCTTCAGTGATGATGTAACTTCTCGAAGGCTTGTGATATGCGGAAGCTGAGCTCGTGAAGATATACTGCTTCGTCCTGTCCTTGAAGAGCCTGTAGTCTCTTTTCACGTGATCGACGGTAAAGCCTATGAACTCGCACACGGTATCAAAAGTCATGTCACCGAGCTTACGGATAACATCCTCCTCATCATTGATATCGGCCGTGATCCTGCCGACTCCTTCGGGAAGGACATCGCATCTGTTGCCCCGGTTAAGGACCCAGACTTCCCAGCCGAGTTCGTTGATGAGTCTTCTGACAACGGCAGTGCTTATAGTTCCGGTGCCGCCTATGAATAAAGCTCTTTTTCCCATTCTGTCCTCCGGTTCCTTATCAGACCATCATCTTATAGATCTTCGTGCAGTCTTCCTCGTTAAGTGTTACGAACCCGGAGATCGTTCCTTCCCTGCCGTCGCCCTTACAGAGGACCTCGACAAGCTTCGGGATATCCTCTTCCTTTGCTCCGAGTTCCCCGAAGTTACGGGGCATCCCGATAGAGATCAGGAAATCCTGCAGAGCCTTGATACCTTCGAGAGCCGTTACCTCGGGATGAGCAAAGTCCATCTGGCATCCCCAGACTCGTACGGCGACCTGGGCAAACCTCATAATGTTATGGTCCATGCAGTACCTGAATACTGCGGGCATGGTGACTGCAAGTCCGGCACCGTGAGCACAGTCGTAAAGAGCCGAGAGCTCATGCTCTATGGTATGGCTGTTCCAGTCCTGGCTCCTTCCGACGCCGCATGAGTTGTTGTGCGCCATCATGCCGGCCCACATGATATTGGCTCTTGCCTCATAGTTATCAGGATCCGCGATGACCCTGGGCGTCTCGTGCTTCATTGTAAGAAGAAGCGCCTCTATGAGTCTGTCGGTTACTTCGACCTCAACGGAATTCGTGATATATCTCTCATAGAGATGGGCGATGATGTCGGTAGCACCGGCTGCCGTCTGAAAAGCGGGAAGCGTCTGCGTCAGAGCGGGATTAAGGATACTGAACTTTGGCCTGATGGCATCGCCGCCTGCGCCTCTCTTAAACATACCCTCTTCCTTTGTGATAACGGAATTCGGACTTCCCTCGCTTCCTGCGGCAGCGATAGTGAGTATCGTTCCAATGGGAAGAGCTTTCTCGATCTCCTTACCCTGATAGAAATCCCAGAAATCGCCGTCATATACGGCTCCTGCGGCGATGGCCTTTGACGAATCTATCGTACTTCCGCCGCCGACAGCCAGGATAAAGTCAACATTTTCCTTTTTTACCAGATCGATACCTTCATAAACGAGTCCGCTCCTGGGATTAGGCTTAACTCCGCCGAGCTCGACATAATCGATCCCCTCTTTATCAAGAGATGCCTTTACAAGGTCGAGAAGACCCGAGCGGACAACGCTTCCGCCGCCGTAATGTATGAGGACTTTGGATCCGCCGAACCGTCTGACATACTTGCCGCAATCATTTTCGGTATCCTTTCCGAAAGCAAAAAACGTGGGTGAGTAAAAAGTGAAGTTTTCCATATGACCTCCTGTATGTTAGCCGTTATATATCATCTTACCCACATATGATATCCTCCGGGACGGCAAAAAAACAGAAGATTATTATTGAGTTTTGCCCATTTTTTGCTATATTGAGATCATGATAAAGGACTCAAAAGAGATCATCAATTATACTTCGCTGCCGGGCATCACTGTCACCTACGAGACTGCTCCCGTCAGCTTCCCGCCGCATTGGCACAGTGCGGCCGAGTTCATCCTTGTCCTGAAGGACAACTGCAGATACAGGATCGGAGACACCGAGATCTGCGCCAAAAAAGGCGATATCGTCCTGATCTGGCCCCGAGAGCTTCATGAAGTGATCAAAGTACCGGACCGAAGCACCGTCTTTATCCAGTTCGACCCTTCCCTTCTCGAGAACAATCTGGACCTCGTCTCGATCTCGCGTCTCATGAGCAGCTGTCATCTTATCGAATCCCGCAAATATCCGAAGCTTGCCGGATCCGTCGGCGAGAAGATACTGAAAGCCAACGATATCTTCACGGGCGACGATCATCTCAAAGAGACCCGCTGCAAGCTCATAACCGGAGAGATCATCCTCCTGATCGGCGAATACGTCATAAGGGAATACGAAGAACAGATCGGAAAGGATCACAAGGATCCTCTGTGGAACACCATGAGAGCCGCATCTGCATACATAAGCGAACACGCTTCCGAAGACATAACAGAGGCCATGGTCGCAGCTGATGTCGGATTAAGCCCGACATATTTCTCGAGAGTATTCAAAAAGTATATGCAGACGACTTTTCCGAACTACCTTTCCGCAGTCAGGGTAAGAAGGGCGATAATGCTCCTGTCGGACGAGAGCCTCTCAATAACCGAGTGCGGACTGATGTCGGGATTCCAGTCATCTACGACTTTCAACCGCGTTTTCCGCGATTTGACCTCTCTGTCGCCGCGGCAATACCGTAAGTTCCATATCACGGATCACAAATCTTAGTTTATAATATAGGCGGAGGCATTATCCCCACAAAAAGATAAAGCCCGCGAGGGACGTGCGGACTTTATCTTCGACATATATTTGGTGTAGAAGAATGACGTTTTTACGCGGCGCCCAAGCGGCGCCTCTTCTATTCATAAGCTCACCGCGGACCTTTCCCGTACTTTACAGTTTGTACAGGGAAAAGACCGGCGAGAAAGCGACATCTTCGGGATCATTTCCCGATACATCAGATCATATTATCGATACCCCTTATTCCCTAATTTTGTAATTCCATGCTGCGGGCTACACTTATATGACGATACGTTTTTTATATGTGTTGCATGTTTTTTAAAAATTTTTTATCTTCTCTCATTTCGTATGGTCTCGATCCTGTCGGTAATGAGTTCAGATATCTCCTCAGGCGTCTTCTGGCCTGCAAAATAGGCTCCCATCTCCTCGCTTATTACCATGCATTCCTCACTGTCGGCACCTGCCACGCCTCTGCATGAATCGATCATCCCCTCGTAAATGGCGATACACTCGTCCCGGTCAAGTGCCACAGCCGATACGCCCATAGACTCGAGAGACGATTCGTTCATCCAGCGGAGCATGCTTTCACGGTATTCGTTATAGCTTTCGATCATCTCAGTCATCTGGTGCTCCAGAGCGGACCTTGAGATCGGGTTGCCGTCTATATAGCAGAAGGTATTCTGAACTTCGCTGCTCATAAGAAGCTCAACGAACTCGCGGCAGGCTTCGGCGTTCGCGGTCCCCGCGGATACCGAAACGGAAGATGCGATCACGATGTTCGGACCCCTTCCGTCGGCAGAAGGCATTCCCATAAGGGTCTTTCCTCTTATGTTGCCCGCGCATCCGTCAAGAAGATCCCTGAAGCTTCCGATCGTCATATAGTAAGCATCTTCGTCAGCCGAAGCAAAACCGAGATCCCATCCCATCTGCGTCTCATCACCCGCAGCGACCGGCTCGTTATACCTGTCGCGTGCAAACTCGGCCGCCTGCCAGAAAGCCTCGTCGTTATAATCCGATTCGCTTCCCATGAGCCTCACGCAGGCCATGAAGAAATCGAGCCTCGTAAGCCCCGTCGGATCCGTACCGTTGCAAACGTCATCGACGAATGCCTCGTACTGGTCGAAAGTAAACCCGTTCTGCCCGTCTGATACCGTATCCGAGTTGACGACGATACCGTCGGGATAGAACAGAAGCGGGATGTTATAGAGCTTATCCCCGGTCCTGGCCGAATCTATGACGTTTCCAAAGACGTCATCAGGGAGCGCGATATCGGACAGGTCCATAAGATATCTGTCGTCACAAAGCTGCGAGTAGCCCGAGACATCGAATATGATGTCAGGCCCGTCACCTGCGAAAAGGTCTATCGCCAGCCTGTTATACACGGGATCGCTCATCCCCTGTCCGTTCGGCTGATCCTGATCGGCAATGTAGTCGGGATCGTATCTTTCGTCGATGATCATAAAATGCGTATCGCTTCTGTCGTTAAAGGCGCATATGCTCTCCGCGACCGCGAACGTTACTCCGGATGGTGCAGCCACTCTTATTATCTGCTTTCCGGCATTCGGATTTGTATCCTGTTTTTGAAGGATAAAGATCTTAAGGTTATTAATATCGTATGTATACGAGTTGGTATGCATCGTATAGACCGACAAGACCATCTTTTCGGGCGTCATGTACTCGACGCTCATATATCCTGCGATATTGCGGTTTATATTACAGCAGTTATAGTCAAAATACCTCTCCCTTGTGCCGTTTTCTATATCGATAAGATCGATCGAATTATCCGAGATCATGAGATTGCCAATGCCCTCGACATAACCGCCGTTCAGCTCTTCCGGGTTACCGAACACGGACGTGTCTCCGGTATAAGGCGACATCGTCTTGGAATCAAGGTCGAGAACCGCGAAGACGGTGTCGCAGTATGAAAGCCTTACAAGAACATTGTGACCTTCAAGAAGGAACACCGATACACACTCCGCGCTGGAAGCATCAGGCAGGAAATCAGCCGGCGACACATCCGTCACCGTGCCGTCAGGATCAGTGATACGCACCATCGAATGAGCCTGGGACATCATGTCCCAGTTTGTCCTGCACTGTACGTAATACCCGTCTGACTCAAGGCTTCCGTAAATATTCGCGTTCATTATCATGCTGTCGGTACTTTCGAGAAGCTCTCCGAACTGCAGAGTCCCGGGATCGAGAATTACCGTATACTCATTCAGTTCGAAAGTGTCATCATCCGTCACCGATAACGACACACTTATCGCCCCGCGCTCAAAAGAAACGGTATCTATATATCTGTACGGGGAAACCGTCTCGGGAAAATTCTCATCGAGAGCTTCGATCAGATCGAAAGTGTATACCAGTTCACCGTCGTATCCGTATTTTACGATGCTGGTCTTAAGGTTATTTGCGTAGATACTGCTGCTTCCGTCTGAAGACGCGGGATAACCTTCCAGCTGAAGATATATGCCGTCCTCGTCAGCCCCGAGGAGCCTGACATCCATATCATTGTCATATTCGTCAGGATCAAAGCAGGTATTGAAATCGAGTTGATCCACGGTGAACCACGGACTGTCCTCTGATACGGCCGTATCAAGCGCCGTTCCCGTACCTCCCTGCTGCGGGGGCTTTTTACTGCAACCGGCCTGAAACATCGACGTAGCGATCATCGTTACCGC
>JAFZWN010000097.1 GCA_017617295.1 Clostridiales bacterium
CTGTCCGATAACATTTAAGGTATATCCGTCTATACCGGCTAAACCGGTATCTTCATGAACCGTATAAGTATGTCCGGAAACAAGTCCTGTGATAACGATATTCTGTGAGACAGTTCCTGTAATACGGTCATCAGCCGTACAGGTCGATCCATCCTGAAGCACATAATGTCCGTCAGTTTCATCGTACACCGTAAAACTGAATGTCTTATTCTCAGCAGCTTCGCATCCTGTAACATCTTTATCGATAATAAGCGAAGCATCGACAAGATTATAGTAAGCACCGATATCGTACTGAACACCGGACATACGTATATTGTGTTCTTCTTTATATATGCGTTCTACATTCTGAGTATCTGTGTAGTAAGAAACAGCATCTACAAAATAGGTATAATTCCCCTCAGGATCACAAACGACTTTCATCGTGATATCTATGTGACAGTTAGAATTCGTAATACCGGAAACAGAACTAGTTTGATCCTCGGTAATACGGAAATAGAAGGTTCTTTCCGTATCAGGCTCTCCGGATGCGGGGCGCGCTACATAATGAGAAGGATCGCTGGAATCGTTAAATACAAGCTTTTTGAAAGAAACATCAGCAAGTTCACTATTGCTGGCTTCATCATGATAATGCGATGCCGCAGGTGTCGTAAAAGTAGCATCCGTGTATTCATCGAAGAAGAATGTATACTGACCGGCACTTATCTCTATGGAAGTATCAGGAACAACCTGATCGGCACCAGTCGCACCGGCCTCTACGAACTCATGAGTAAACTTCTTATCAAGAGAGAAGTGCATCTGACCTTGCTGATCATCGGAACCGCCCTGATATAGATAGTGGAATTCTCCGGATGTTACATGAACCTCATCGGCGATCAACCATCCTGAACTGGATCCTATAACATTTGCATGGCCCTCGGGAGCAATGATCGTACCGGCAGTACAGTTAAGCTCAATGTTAACTGTATCCGGAACTCTAAGGTTCCAGATGATCTTTTGACATATCTCACTGTCAACATCGTTACTAGTATAGTGATGACCATCTTCCGTTACGCTGGAATTACCATTACTGCTGGTAACAGAAGTAACAGTCTTGTCTTTATCAACGACATTAACGGTAAACTTTGCCAATTGCAAAGTATCACCGGCATTTACAACACCACTATCTCCACTGTTAATGTTAAAAGCAACGATCGTGGACGAAAGTTTATTGATCGTAAGGCCTCCTGTAGATTGAATAGCATTGAGAAGATCGGATGTAACCTCAATATATACAACTCTATTCTCAAAAGCAGGATCCGTCAGATTGAGTGTTGCACTGTTTGCACCGGTATATGTGACAAATTCATTGTTTTGCGAAACATTAAGTCGATAGTCTGCATCATTTGCTCTATCATTTATGAAATCAGACCAGTAGCCTCCTGCTGTACTCGTAAGAAGTCGAGTAACATTAGAAGTCGCATTTTCATTCTCGTTAGCAACAATAGAGGGTGTTCCGTGTGCAAAAAAATCACTGTTAAGATAGAAATTACCATAGCTTCCGGCTCTCGACGGACTGGTATCAGGAAAGCCAGTAAAGACAGCAGAAGTACCATCTATAACATATGTCGAGCAACGTGTAAGACCGAGATTCACAACGGATGTCTCACCATCATAAGGAACTCCGGTCTGATGATTTACAGGGACTCCGAGACTTCCGATTATAAACTGAGCTGTAGTTCCTGAGGGGAGGAAATCGACATCGTTATTAAATACCAAAGAATCACCGTGATTTGAATTATGGAACACCTCTGTTGCAAAGGTAGTCTCCATATGACCTCTCTGATAGAGATCCTGGGCAACAATACCATAGTCGGTAGCGCCGTTAAGTATAGTGGAGAAATTAACTGCAGAGGCCGAGTCCTGCATAGCAGGGAGTGAAGCAGCATAGACATTGTCTGTCTGTTTTCGAAATAATGCTCCGTTAACACTGAAATTTCCTACAACCAAAGATGCGGAAAGCAGGACCGCCGCGCCCTTCTTAACACGGTTCGTAATACTGAACATGTCAATTCCCCCTCATATATACTTATTCCTGTTCCCAACAGGGCATATTACCCCATTAGAATAATTATAATAATTTGATAATAATGGCTAAAAAATGATTTTTCAAGTCAAATGCCTGCCGAAATTGCTTTTTCTGCCACAATCTTACGATTTTCTCCACTTTTTAATGTTGCCGTAACATTTTCGCAAAAAACTTTAATAAAATTACTGGTATTTTGGCTCAGAAAAAAACTAAGGGTAAGCAGTCAAAGGCAGCACAAAGCAAATGATCCATGCCTCAGGACACAAACAAAAACAGCGGGTCCTAAGATCCGCTGTTTTATTGTTGTTAAGATCGGCTCGCGACTTCTTATGAGTTTCCGAGAAGAAGACAGATGACGATGATCGCCAGGATAGCGATAGCAACGGCAATGGCGACCTTCCAGGGAGAGACGGGAGCCTGTCCGGAGATCTTACCGGTCTGGCCGTTAACTGCAAGATTAAAGAGCTTACCGTTAAACTTATAGTTGGCGAGCCAGATGGGAGCCAGTACATACTTGAAAGTAACCTTGTCATATGCAGTCGAGAAGTTAAGGCTCTCGATCCTGTCGGGATGGTACTTCTGCTGGATGTTCTTTCTAATACCGCCTTTGAGCTTGTCAGTGATAAGCTTCTTGGCCTCTTCCCAGCCGTCATCGAGTCCGAGAGTATATCTCTCTGCTCCGAAGCCTGCTACGAACTGAGGGTCATAACTGCGAAGCTTGGAGAAGTTGAACTCCGATACCTTCTTGATGTTAGGGTCAGTGGTCTTGGTGCTGGCATATACTACCTGGTCATCGATGAACTCATCGTAGATGCCCCAGCAGTTCCTCCAGCGGACCTTCGTCTCATAGCCGTCTCCCCTCTTGACTTTGTACTCGAAGCCGATCCTTGCCGAATAGGTGGATGTCGTCATCGTGTCATATGTCCAGTAAGGAAGATACAGACCGTTGAAGTTCTTGGCCGCACAACTCTTCTTGGCTGCAGTAGGAACAAACAGCTTCTTCTTGATCCATGCCTGGAACAGAGAAGCAGCCTTGTCCTGTGAGATCTCGAAAGGAACAACACCTCCGGGAGCCATAACGTCGTCATCGTTATCAACGGGCATAACGTTCGTGGATCCGCAGAAAGGACAGCACGCAGCAGTCTCGGCATCATCATAGATAGTCTCGCCGCCGCAGTTCTTACAGTTGATGCTCTTCATCTTGGAGCCCCAATCCTTGCTGCTTCGGATGGTCGCGGAAGCAAAGTCGATCTCTTCGATGGTCGCACCCTGATCGGGCTTGGGAAGTTCTCTGGTGTATCCGCAGAAATCGCAGGCCATTGTCAATGTCTCAGGATTGTACGTTACAGTAGCGCCGCAGTTGGGACACTTCTTGTCGGTAACGTCAACGGTCGATCCCTGCTCTATATCCTGCATGTTAAAATCTTCGTTGTCGGCCATTAGTGTATCCTCCGATAATATTTTTCTGACAAATTAATTATACAACAGTTAGTTTTTTAGAAAATAGTACTTTTGGCTATTTTCAGAACACCAGAAAGCTGAAGCTTCTTGGCGGAAGATGCACTTCTCTGGACTCGTTTTCATACGCATTGATGATCTTTCCGTATCTGGCATCAGACGTCTTTATCTCTTCGGCATAGTCACGCCCGACGGAGAAATATCTGTCTTCTTCTCCCCTGTTCAGGATCAGAACGATGTTACGGCTTCCGGTACATACCTTGCCGAAATGATCGCGTCCTTCAGCATCCAGGGATCTGGAAAAAGCAAGTACGTCACCGCCCGCATAGAGCGTTTTTATGTTACCCGTCCTAAGGACTTCGTGCTTCCTTCTAAGAGCCAGGATACGCTGCGCCTTTGAAAGATGATCATGCTGCTTATTCGTGATCTTGCCCCACGGATAAGTACGCCTGTTAAACGGATCCTTATATCCTTCGAGGAGGATCTCGTCACCGTAATAGAGCGAGCAGGCACCGACATATCCGACCTGCAGGGCCAGTGCCATCAGAGCCATCTTCTCAAGGTCATCGTACTCTTTCTTACCGACCTTCATCTTCTGCTGTTCGGAACGTTCGGAGACATCCCCGGGCTTATCGAGCATCGTAAAGATCCTCGGGACATCGTGCGAAGAAACGAGGTTCATTATGCAGTAGAAAGCCTGATCGGGATATCTCTCGCGATAACCTTCCATGCGGCTCATATATACTTCTGCGGGAATATAACCGTTCAGGAACTCCAGGAGTGCTGTCCTGAAGGTATAACCCATGACACTGTCATGAGTCCGCCCGAGAAGGAAATCCCTGTAGGAACCGTAACTGCACTTATTGCTGGCATCCTCCCAGACTTCACCGACCAGGATGCCTTCACCGTCCGTACACTTCTTGAGCGTATCTCTCATCTGTCTTATAAAGCTGTCGGGGAGCTCATCGGAGACATCGAGCCTGATACCGCCCGCTCCTCTTCTTGTCCAGGTATCGACTACTCCGCCCTTACCGAAGATAAACTTGCGGTACGACAGATCGTTCTCGTTGACATTGGGAAGATCGGGGAATCCCCACCATGAATCGTAAAGGACCTTGCCATCACTATCACGGTAGAAGTTATACCAGGAACGGTATGGGGATTCCTTCCCCGTCACGTAGGATTCATATGCGCCTGTTCCGTCATATCTTCCGAACTTATTGAAGTATCTGCTGTCGGCACCGGTGTGGCTGAAGACGCCGTCCATTATTATCGTGATCCCGGATTCCCTTGCCTTTGACTGAAGTTCATCGAACGCTTCGTTTCCTCCGAGGATGGGATCCGCCGTCAGATAATCCGCCGTATCGTATCTGTGCGAGGATCTCGCTTCGGATATCGGGTTCAGATACAGGATATCGACACCCAGGCTCTTTATATACGGGAGCTTTTCGGCTATACCTCTGAGAGATCCCCCGAAAAAGTCACAGGCAAGATATCCCGTCGACGGCTTACCTTTGATATCGACATCTTCATACCAGTCCTCGTGATAGATACGCTCTTCCCTTGGGGATGCCATAGTCATCTTTTCAAAATCAAAGGAACTGTCTCTGGCAAAACGGTCGGGGAATATCTGATAAAGGATCGCACCCTTCATCCGATCGGGAGTAACAAAGTCCCTGTCATATATGGTGATCTGCCATGCGTAGGGGTATTTATCCTCGTTTGCTCCGACTCTCGGCGGCTCGTGATAGACCTTGCCGCTGCCGTCTTCGGTATCGGCTTCGGAGACATAGTAATCCGTCACTTCCTTTATCTCTTCGGCACTATCCTCTGTAAGGAAAGTGACCTCATGAACGAATCTGAACCAGTAAAAAAGAAGACCCGGTTCGTGCGGGAGCAGAAGCTCCGTCCTGAACCTTTTCGAGTCTTCTTTATCTGATATCAGGCTCATCGGCTCCTCGTTATATGAGAAGCCGTAGAGTCCGTATGTGTAACATAATGTGACATTCTTCGCATCGGACGGAGTATCGAAGTACAGTTCTACCTTACCGTCACAGGGCTGTGCTCCGAAAGGATTTCTGTACCGATCTGACCTTGATGCATGGAAAAACATTTACTTACTTTGTCTCTCCCGTTTTTTCATCCTTGGCCTCGGGAGCCTTCTTCTCGGCAGGCTTTTTGGTGGAAGCCTTTTTGGAAGCTGCCTTCTTCGGAGCGGCCTTCTTGGGAGCTGCTTTCTTAGGAGAAGGTTTCTTGGCAGCAGGTGCAGCGGGAGCTTCGGGATCCTTTTCCTTTACGGTCTTGGGAGCCTCAGCCTTTACCCCGGCATCATCCAGAGGGATACCCGTGATAAGAGAATAAAGTCCCGCATACTCCTTGGCACTCTTCTTCCAGGAATAGTCGCCATTCATGCCGGCCTTGACGATATTGTCCCAGACATCCTTATGGTGCCTGTAAAGGTCGCATGCGTACTTGGTGACATAAAGGAGCTCGTGAGCGTTGATGTTGGCAAACGAGAATCCGTTGCCTTCGCCGGTGAACTCGTTATAAGGGATGACCGTATCCTTCAGTCCGCCTGTCTCTCTAACAACGGGAACCGTACCGTATGCCATGGCAACGAGCTGCGAGAGACCGCAGGGTTCGAAGAGGCTGGGCATAAGGAAGATATCCGCTGCAGCATAGAGCGTATGTGCAAGGCCGTTGTCAAAGTCGATGCAGGCACACATCTTGCCGGGATTCCTTGAGGCGGTATCGGCAAGAGCTCTCTCATAGTAGGAGTCACCCGTACCGAGTACAACGATCTGCATACCGTCATAGAGCATCTCGTCAAGTACATAGAGGAGAAGATCGAGACCCTTCTGATCGACAAGACGTGAGATCATGACACAAAGAGGCGCGCCGGGATTGACATCGAGGTTCAGCTGCTCCTGAAGGCTCTTCTTACATGCAGCCTTGCCTTCCTTATAGGTCTTGATGTTGTACTGTTGAGGGATCTTATCATCTCTTGAAGGATCGTACTCCATCTCGTTGATGCCGTTTAAGATACCGGATACCTTATAGGCATATCTCTGCAACGTGTAGTTCAATCCTTCCCCGTAATAATCGGTCATTATCTCGTAAGCATATGTGGGAGATACCGTGGTTACGGAATTACTGTAAACGATACCGGCCTTCATGAAGTTGATCGCGCGGTCCTTGATACAGAACTCGTCACGGAGATACTCATCGGGAAGGTCGAGCATCTCTCTTACGACATCGATGCTGTGAACACCCTGATACTTCAGGTTATGGATAGTAAATACGGTCTGAACGTCGTTATGGTAGCCGTGCTTCTTGAAGTGTGCATCGAGGAGCATCGGCATCATGCCGGTCTGCCAGTCGTTACAGTGGAGAACGTTCGGCTCGAAGTTCATGAAGTCGCCCATAAAGTCGAGAACGGCTCTCTGGAAGAAGCAGTATCTCTCGATATCGAAAACATACTCTACATAGACCTGATCGAAATTGAAGTAATACTCGTTATCAACGAAGTAGAAGATCGTGCCGTTCTTCTCGAGCTGGAAAAGACCCGCATAGAGAGATCTCCAACCCATGTGGACCATCTTCCATCCCAGGAACTGGAGCTCGTCCTGATACTTGATCTTGATCTTTCTGTAAAGAGGAAGGATGACTCTGGCATCGACATCCTGCTTATTGAGCTCGATGGGAAGAGCTCCCACTACGTCTGCAAGGCCGCCGACCTTAACAAACGGGCTGACTTCAGAAGAAGCAAATAAAACTTTAATGTCTTTCATATCAGATACCTGCACCCTTTCCGATCACCACGGGGAAATCGTGATGACCTACCAGTTTTACACCCGGTCTTACAAATGAATTTTTATCAAGAATGACGTTCTCGAGATAACAGTTCTCGGATATATGTACGTCCTGCATTATTACGCAGTTCTTGATCGTAGTGTTTTTCGAGACGGTAACGCTTCGGAATATGATGGACTTCTCGATATTACCGTAGATCCTGCAACCGTCGGATACAATCGAATCGGCTACATGAGCGTTGTCAAAATAAAGTGTGGGAGCCTCGTCCTTGACCTTCGTATAAACAGACTCGCCGCTCCAGAACAGATCGTTTCTTACGGAATCCGAGAGCAGAGCCATCGAAGAATTGAAATACGTCTGAACGTTATTGATACGGAGCGCGATCCCGTTGTACTCGAAAGCGTGGATACGGAGTTCGTCGAACATCTTTACCATGGAGTGGATACCGAAGTGGGTAACACCGTGGCTCATCTGCTTGGAGATGATATCAACGAGCATATCGCGGCGCAGGCAGATGACTCCGAGGCTGCACTTGTTCGATGAGGATTTCTGGGGATTATAGAGCATATCCTTGACGAATCCGTCACCATCGACTTCGAGGATATAACTGGGATTACCGAACTTCGTGGCATCCCTGTTATACATTACCGTGATGTCGGCGCCGGTCTTCTCGTGAGACTCGATCATGTCGTCGAAAGTGGTATTGAACACGACGTTACTGGCGGCAACGATAACATATGTCGATCTCGATGTCCTCAGGAAATCGAGTACGCCCGCGAGCTCCTCGTCGCTGTTGATATTGCTCGCTTCGGAATTGACATAAGGAGGAAGGATATGAAGACCTTCATTCTTTCTGTCGAGATCCCACGCGGCACCGGTACCCAGGTGATCCATCAGGGACTTATACTTGTTGTATGTCAGGATACCGACATTCTTGATGCCGGAATTGACCATGTTAGAGAGCATGAAATCGATGATCCTGTACCTTCCCGCAAAAGGTATGGCGGAGATGGCACGGGGACCTGTGAGCTCTCCCAGTGAGATCTTTTTATTGTCGGCCAAGATAAGGCCCATTGCGTTATTAAACATTTAACTTACCCTCCGTCCTTATCAAACTCTGAAAGTGCTCTCGATCACATTCTCTTCATCGGTGACTTCGATGTCGCTGTCGATCATGCTGTTGGCGGGGATCACCGCGCCGTCTTTTATCTTGAGTCCCCTCTCGAAAACGCATATGCCCTGAGAGCAGATCTTGTGATTGATATACGGACTCTCGCCGTCAACATTGGGGCCGGCCTTAACATCCTTACCGATTATCGTACCGAAGTCAACGATACATCTCTCGAGATGAGCACCTTCCTTGACGATAACGCCGGGGAGCAGAACGCAGTCCTTAACGACCGCACCCTTCTCTACTACTACGGACTCGGAAAGGACCGAATGGTTAACGTCTCCGTAGATCCTGCATCCGTCCGTCAGAGCGGAGTTCGTAACTCTGGCATCCGCGCCTATGAAGTGTGAAGGCTTAACGGGGTTACGCGAGAAGATCTTCCATGAACGGTCAACGAGGTTGATCTCCTCGGGCTTATCGAGGATATCCATGTTGGTCTCCCAAAGCGAGGAGATCGTTCCGACATCTTTCCAGTAACCTGCGAATCTGTAAGCGAAGAGCTTCTTGCCTCCGTTAAGGAGCATCGGGATGATGTTCTTACCGAAGTCGTTATTGGATTCGGGATCCGCTTCATCAGCTATGAGAGCTTCTCTTAAGACTTCCCAGGTAAATATATAGACACCCATCGATGCGAGGTTGCTCTTGGGTTCCTTCGGCTTCTCCTCGAACTCGACGATGGCATCGTCACCCTCAGTATTCAGGATACCGAATCTGGGAGCCTCCTCCCACGGTACTTCATAAACAGCGACTGTGGCATCGGCCTTCTTGGAGATATGGCTCTTGAGCATCGCGCTGTAGTCCATCTTATAGATATGGTCACCGGAGAGGATCACGACATACTCAGGCTCATACATATCGATGAAGCCAATGTTCTGATAAATGGCGTTTGCGGTACCCTTATACCAGCTGGCACCC
>JAFZWN010000098.1 GCA_017617295.1 Clostridiales bacterium
AGGATAGAATATTAAACACAAGATTCGCGATCTTCATCTACGTCACCTCATTCCAAAATATTGGTGTGTAAAAATACACATTCTGTAACCGAGTATAGTAAACATACAATGATATGTCAAATCACGCGAAAAAGTGAACCCGGAGATTTTGCAGAAGCTGTAGCCCCCCTGTCTGCAGCATTAACCCAATTTGGGCCGTGAACTGAAGAAACCGGGTTCATAGTTGGGTTCATCCACTGTGACATAGTTTGCAAAAAACAGTTTCTTTTCCAAATATCAGAACTCGATCGTGCAGTCGCGGAGAAGACAGTACATGAGGTCTCCTTCCATATAATAATCATATGTTCCGGTAACAGTGATATCCTCCCCTACCGCGGGAAAATCATCGGGATAGATGAGATCACCGGCCACTTCAAAATCCAGACCCTGAGAACAGCAGGCGGTCGCATCCTGAATGACGCATCCGTAATATCTTATCCCCGTCTGCTCATCGAGCATGGTCAGGAAGCTCCCCTCCATCTTAACGGTCTTGCCCACGAAGTCATCCGGCATATAGATCATATTATAGACCTCCGCATATACCATTGTGGCCGACATCGTCGTAAGATCGATATCGACTCCGCCGGAAGATGCCTGATCGGAAGTATCACTCTCACATTCCGTATCTGAAGCAGTGCTCACATCGGCCGAAGCCTCCGTCGCCTGCGTCACGCTCTCACCGGAAGTCTCCGGGGAACTATACCGGCATCCGTACAGACAGCATGTCAGCAAAAATATTACAAGTATATATGCGGTCTTATTCAGTTTCATTTTCGAGCACCTCCGAACGCAATACTAAAGAAATGACAGATCATAAATACGAGAAGATCCGATGCGACTATGGTCGATCCCACGGGAGTCCCGGCCACGACGGCGGCCAGAATCCCTGCGAGCGCGCAGAAAACGGATATCACGGCAGAGGCTACCGTCACCTTAAAAAAGCTCTTGAACAGCCTCATCGCCGACAGCGCGGGGAATATGATCAGAGCCGATATGAGAAGCGACCCGACGAGATTCATCGCCAGCGAGATAACGACTGCGATAACGATCGCGATAAGGTAATTACACAATCCGACATTGACGCCCGTCGATCTCATAAAATCCTCGTCAAAAGTCACCGCGAAGATCCTGTTATAAAAGACCACAAAAACGCCGACGACAACGACCGACAGGACAATGCACATAACCACCTGATATGTCTTGAGCGTAAGTATGGATAAGGAACCGAACAGCGTCGTACACACATCCCCCGACACGTTCGGCCCGGTATTAAAGACATTCAGCATCAGATAGCCCAGAGCCAGCGATCCGACGGACACCATGGCGACTCCGGCATCACCTCGTATCTTCGCCCTCTTCCCCGGCCCGATAAGAAGTATAGCGCAAAGGACCGTCACGGGTATTACGACAAGCATGTCATTGGTAAGTCCGGTTATCCCCGCCACGCCCATCGCGGCAAAAGCTACATGCGATAATCCGTCACCGATCAAAGACAGTCTCTTCAGCACCAGAGTTACGCCCAGAAGCGCCGAGCACAGAGCGATCAGAACGCCCGCGATCAGCGCATTCCTGACAAACGGATATGACAGATAAAGAAGAAGTTTTTCGATCACAAAAAGATCCCTCCCAAAAAGCAAACGTTAAAAAGGACATGGGTATATAAACCCGCGCCCTCAGCCAGTCAGTTTCAGGGAAAGATCAATTATTCAGCCGCACTTTACAAGAGATCAGAGTATCATCTGCGAATGAAGATGCATCAAATGTCGCGCAAAGGGTGATCAGTATAAGAGCAAAAGCCGCGATCGATGAACATGCCGTCGTTATATCCGCAAGGCTTGTCAGATTCTCCCTGCAGAGCATTATGCACTGACATATCTCACAGTCTTCTCCGATACAGTCATGGCAGACATGCCGGCTCACAAAGAAAGCACACATCAAAAGCCCCGCGATCAGAATGACCGCGACTACGGCCGAAGCCGCCTTACTCCCGAATACTTTCTTGATACCGTTCATGGCTTATATGATACACCTTAAAGGACGAAAGGTCACATGAAAATGTACTCTCCTCCGTTCCTGACGATGTAAGCAGTATAATCCTGATATTGCACGAAAAAAGTTGCTTGTCGTATCAGCCTCAGCAAGAGAAATGATACCAAATCTCGAAAATCGAGCATTTAGTATCATCACACACACATCATCTCTCAGGCCGGCATAGGCTTATACAATCAACTTACGAGAAGACAAGGACCGTATTCCTGGTATAGAACGTATGCGTTTCCGTCGGATCCATTATCGTCACGGTACAAAGGACATAGCCCGGGGGATCCTCACTCGTCGTGGAGTATTCCTCCGGAAGCGAGAAGTTAAGATGCACCTTGAAATCGCGGTATGCGGCATACGGTATAGGATTGGAAAAATCGTAATAGCTGTAATGATCTTCTCCCGATGTACGCGAGAAGAATCCGAAATGAAGATAGCCGGTCCCGTTATCGACCGCGGGATTGCCGCCGGAAAACATTCCGTAGATCGATCGTGAGAGGATGCCGCTGCCGTCATTACCGGTCAGATGAGTCCCGCTCTCAGCTTCTTCGGCACTGTAGACGCCGTTATATTCAGTGGAAGTGATCGCATAGTTGGAAGCGAGCGTCTCGTAGTATTGCTTGTTCTTCTTGATCACGAGTACTTCGCCGGAATCGATACCGGTAAGATCCGAAGGAAGCAGGGCGCCGCCGCTGTTCATTATGACCACATCACCCGCGGTCGAGAGGTGTGTATGCGAACATTCGGATCTCAGCGAATCGACTACGGTATCAGCCAGGAGCTGCGCCCTCGCAGAGTCATTGACTCTGGTATAGATCTGCGTTACGGGCACGATAAGAAGAACGCAGAGTCCGGCGAAAATAGCCGTCAGAGCCATAGCCACCACGAGCTCGACAAGGGTGAATGCTCTTTTATTCTTTCCGTTGTTTCTTATCTTACGCATGATATCACCTGCATTCCCTTACTTAGGCCTGTAAACGATATATGTGTTGCCGCCGGAAGTCGCATATTCACAGTGTTCGATAAGATCGGTGAAATTCGAATCCGTTACGGGAGTCTTACTGTTCGGGGCGGTATTCGAAGCGAGCTTCTGCTGCAGTTCGAGCATGGATGCATCGGAAGATATACGCTTCTCATTCGCCTGTGCTTCCGAGTTGGCCGCGAAAGCCAGCCCCTGCGCAAACACGACGAGCATGATGGCGAGCAGTGCAAATGCGACGATGACCTCGACCATCGTCTCTCCGGCTTTTCTCCTCAGAAGATCAGTTGTCTTTCCGATAATCCTCATATCAGTTTAACCTCTTGCCCATCGCAGTATAGTTCGCGGTATATGTATAGGATGCGTTGGCGACATGGGATACGACACGCAATACATAATACCCGTCGGGATCCGAGGGAGCATCGACATAAACAAACACTGAAGCATCCGACAGTCCCGATATATTCGTCTCGGAAAAGATAGGGGCATCCGTGGCATATGAACTGATATTGAAATCATTATTGCTTATCAATGTGTCGAAAGTCTCACCCAGGCTCGTAGCCAGTTCATAAGCCTGATCCTGATTGAGCTGTTTATCGGCAGATGCCCAGAGGGAATTGGTCGTTACACGCAGTATCACGACGCTCGCGATTATTATGATCGCGATTATGCTCACAAGAACAAGACTCGAGCCTTCATTGCTTTGAAGGATCGACGTACAACGAGATCTGAGAGTCGCCTTGTTCACGCGCTTCATACAAGCTTTCCCCTTATAAAGATGTTATAAAAATTTTAACTCTCAAAGCCTTTCATTTCAATTATCCGGGGGGCTGATTCTGTGAATAAAGAATCACGAGTCTGTAAAGATAAGATTGCGAAAAAGATCACATGTTGTAATGAGGTTCGCTGTGGCTTCTTAATGATCTGGAATCAGACGATGTCCAGAAGTTATCCGCGATACCCGTCCTCTGACTTACAACATAGAGCTGAAGCGGGATATTGGCGCCGTCCAGTACGATCGTGTTCCTGCAAGTCACTCCTCCGGGGAAGCTTTTCTGCTTCATGACCGAAGCATCGTCACGGGGATATGTATACATCCATGTGCCGTTCACATAGAAAACGGCAGGAGAGTTCTCATCTTCGACATAAGCAACATAGTAAACGGTATAAGGAGCATGAGGATCAAGACCGCAATCACTTCTTCCAACTCCGAAGATGAACAGATACGGAGCAGTATCACGATCCCTTCCCATGAGTTCGAGGATCTTATCGCCCCAGGCGATATTCTCTGCCGAATTATTCCGAAGTCCGGTATCCCAGCGGACATCTCCGCCGGATCCGCCGCCTGCTGCACCGTTTGCCTCAATGGTCTGCGCACCGGGGCCAAGACCGTAAAGTTCATTCATTATAGCCTGGGAAGCAACAAGTGCGGTATTTACATTATTAACGTACCTGTCTCTTTTGGCCCTCTTGATATAACCTGTAAGAGAAGGCACGAGAACTGCCGCTATCAAGGCAAGGACAACGAGGACAACCAGGATCTCAGTGAGCGTAAAAGCCCGCTTTCCGAATCGAGTAGATCTGCCGTTTATTCTGATCATAATTTCCCCTCCGTAATTGTTCCCTTACAGATATTGTAACCTTGATCGAAAGTTTCTTCAACAACAGTGATATTTCCAAGCTGCTACAAAAAAGTGGCCGGGGATCGCTCCCCGGCCGGATTGGTGTTTATTGGTTTGATCTGTTATTCACTGATCAGTAGTTGCTGTGTGATTATAACTTAGAGTTTAAGTTAAGGCTTTGCTCCAGTTGTAGCATCTGCCCAAGCATCAGGTCCCCAAGAACCGTCGTTATAGAGATAGTAAGTAGTTGTTGTACCGGAAGTAGAAACATCCACCTTACCAAAATCAATAACCAAGTCATCGCCATAAGTAAAACTAAATGAAGGAACCCTTCCAGAATCTACACCGGCAAGATTATAAACAATACCATCGGAATCACTTGTTTGTGTTATTGAGCCAGCTGTCTTGGTAATATCGCCCTTACCATACATTTCTGTGATAGCTGCCTGAGCTGCTGCGTAAACAACGGATGCTGCCTGATAGTCTTTTTCCTTCTTAGCTCTGTCGATGTATCCGGTAAGTGCAGGAACTAACATTGCTGCAAGAACTGCGAGGATAACAAGGACTACGATAAGCTCTACGAGTGTGAAGCCTTTCTTTGACTTTCTGTACTGTTTCATGTCGTTTCCCTCCTTTGAGTCTGTATTAAATTTTTTTAATAAACCGAAGTATTCTTTGTCGGATTACTGTTATGTTTTGACTATAACCTTTTGCAAAAACGATTTCAATAGCTTAAGGGCACATTTAACAGCGCGTTAATAATTTGTTTACCGAAGAGGGAAACTGTTGCCAATCCGTAAACGAGAAAAGGCACCAAACGCACCTTCTGACGGGCTTTTGCGCGTTTTACGGCAAGAAGATAGATACCATATATGCCTGCAATACACATTCCGATCATGAATCCTGCCATGGAATACTGCCACCCCAGGTAGAGTCCCGCTGCAGCCATGAGCTTAATATCGCCTCCGCCGAATGCCCCCTTGATAATAAGAGCCAGGATGAGCATAGGAACGGAAACACAGAATGCTCCGATAATGTGCGTGATCAGTCCTGTCACCGACCAACCTTCCACAGTCAGAAAACAGATCACACCCAACACCGCTATAAAGATAAGTATAAGATCCGGAACTATGCCTGCTTTTATATCCGATGAAGCACAGGCAACGAGCAGGAGGATAAACAGTGAAGTGATCAATCCTTTGAGCGTTATCCCGTAAACAAAAAAACCGCAGAAAAAAGCAACCGCCGCGAAGATGTAAAACACCGGCGATGGTATGCTTTTAAGGTCTGTTATCAATCTGTTTCCTGAGGGAGCGTCAGTCATCATAATATGCGACACGCTCGAGTTCTTCCATGGTCGTTATGCCGCGTTCGACGAGTTCTATCGCTGCCGCCTTCAGTGTCTGCATATTCTGATTTCTGATGGCATACAACTTCATCTCTTCCGATTCGGCACCGCTTGCGATGAGCTTACGCATATGTTTGTCGACAACGAGGATCTCGTGTATGGCCGTACGTCCGAGATATCCCGAACCGTGACACTGACCGCAGCCGACTGCCTTCTTCGCATTCGGTATATCGTGACCGACGAATTCGATCTGTCTCTCCGAGAGAGGTTCCTCTCTCGAGCAATAGGGACATACCTTACGCATGAGTCTCTGTGCTACTACGCCTACCAGAGCGGACGAGAGCATATAAGGCTCGGCTCCGATATCGACAAGTCTGACGATCGTGGATGCCGCGTCATTGGTGTGAAGTGTTGACAATACGAGGTGACCCGTTACGGCTGCTCTTATTGAAATGGATGCAGTCTCGGCATCACGCGTCTCACCTACCATTATTACGTCAGGATCCTGACGCATCAGGGCACGGAGTCCCACTTCGAATGTCAGTCCCGCTGTCGGATGTACCTGCACCTGATTGAGCCTCGGGAGATTCTTCTCTACCGGGTCTTCGATAGTACTGATATTGATAGGCTTCTGCGACAGTGAAGCCAGCGCCATATAAAGTGTCGTCGACTTACCTGAACCCGTGGGACCCGTTATGTAGATAAGGCCGTTGGGAGACATCAGCATCTTCAGGAACTTATCGTAGTTATCCTGATTCATGCCGAAAGTGGCATTGTTATCGATATTAACGGCGGACATGATAAGTCTGAGAACGACCTTTTCGCCGAATACCGTCGGGATGACGTTAACACGGACGTTAACGATCTGCCCCTGTATCCTTACCCTGAAGTGACCGTCCTGAGGGATACGTCTCTCGGCGATATCCATGTCACCCATGATCTTGATCCTGGCTACAAGAGAATCCTGTACGTTCTTCTGAAGCTGGATATAGTCGATGAGCGTGCCGTCGATACGCATCCTGACAACGACATTCGACTCAAAAGGCTCGATATGAACGTCGGATGCATTATCCTGGAAGGCCTTATCGAGGAGCGAGTTAACAAGGTTGATGATGGGTGCATCGTCCGCACCCGCACTGGTATCGATAACGAGTTCGTCGATACTTACTCCGGCCGTATTGGCATTGGCATTCTCGGCAGCCATCTTGGCCTTGATCCCGGCATAGTGATATTCGATCATGTCGCGCAGAGGCTGTTCCTGTGCAAGGACAGTCCTGACGGGCATACCTATGGTCTGCCTGATATCCTCTATGGCATAGAGATTAAGCGGGTCATTAACTGCCAGGAGCACTTCGCCGTCAATCTGATCGATAGGGAGCATCAGATACTGCTCCGCCATCTGCTTGGGGATCAGCTTAACAGTATCCGTATCTATCGTATATGAAGCAATATCGACAAGCTCCACATCGAGTCTGTCGGCGAGAGCCATGAGCATCTGCTGTTCGGACACGTAACCCAGATCGATCAGCATCTGGCCTATCCTCTTGCCGCCCGACTGTTTCTGTATAGCGAGAGCTTCCTTTAACTGGTCTTCGGTGATATAACCCGCCGAGACCATCAGATCTCCTATTCGTATCTTGGAATTATCAGCCATACCGCTTATCCCCCCGCCTCTTCGACAGCCTGTGCAACAGCCGCCTCATAATCGGCGATATCCGCCATATAGAAATTAATATAGACCTTAAGTCTTACGAGATCCGTCTCGACGCGCTCCATCTGACCCGTCTCCTCGTTGAGCCTCTCCACGCTGTCAACAGCCTCCCAGTCGAAGCCCGTGATACGCAGCGACGGCTTGGTGCACAGGTCGTCGATAAGTGCCTGACATGTCGACTGATCGCCGGTCATGATAAGAGTAAGACGTGCGCACTGTACGCCCGAAGCCGCGGTCGATGCCGCCGTCTCCCTGGCATTGCTATACGGCGTAAATATACTCTCCACGACAGCCGTATTCAGAGCCGAAGAACCGGTGGGCGTCGCGATACTTACCGGTGTCGGAGCGGGAGTTATCCTTGTCTGTCCGTTAAGATATGCTTCCGAATAGATATAAGGACTCTCCTCGACTGCTCCGTCGGGCATATTGATGTTCAAGCCCTCGGGATACAGTCCGAAGCTCAATACATACGACGTCGCCATACGGTCTATCTCAGAACTTCTCATAACGGGATAGAAATATGATGTGGAATCGGCAAGATCACTGACGGCCCTGCTGTATGCAGTTTCCGCAGTGCTCAGGCTGATGATCTTATTCTTGTTCTCATTCTGCTTGGCCTCGGCCTTGTTTATCTCTTCCTGCGTATTCAGATATGTCGTTATCTGAGGCCTGACACCGTACCATCCGGCCAGGAACGCCAGACCGACAAAGAGTACCAGAGCAATGGTCATCTTATCTTTATTACTGAGGTTGGTCTCGAACTTCATGTCAGTTCACCTCCTCTGCTGCTTCAGCGGGCTCCCCGGGAGCAAGGATACATACCACGTTGATCTCCCACGCCGAGCCATCGCTTCTTAATACGTAACCCGTATAATCGACATCCTCGAAGATATCCATCTCCATGAGATCCGAGATGAACATATTGATGTCATCGACTTCGGGAGACGATGCAGTTATATTAAATATTCCCGTCGAGGAACTGTAGGACTTGAACGTAACATCGACGTCGTGCATAGCCGCCGCAGTCAATATCCTTCTGTTGATCGAAGAATCGGGGACCGGATAGGAAGCGATATAGTCGTTAAGAAGATCCGCTCCTCCCTGAATGCCTCCGATCTCGCTCATGTTTCTGTACATCTCCTCGTATTCGGCGATCTGGCTGATAACTTCCGGAGAATTATTGTAGTCCTGTATCTTCTTGAGCTCGGCCTTTTTGTTGCCGTTAAGGATCGTCAGGCCTGCATATGCGAGTCCGAGTATACCGAAAACAACGATGGCGGGAACGATCAACTTACGAAGCCCGCTCTTGTCGGCGGCCTTTATCTCGGTCTGCTTGGAAGCCTTGAGGATCGAGAGCTTCTCGTCTATCTTGCGAAGGCCCGCGATGGGATAGATATAGAACGGGAATCCGACGGCGCCTCCCGATATGGATGTGCCGGACGGCGGCTGGACGACGGATATGTCGATCTGGCTGTCGATATTTAAGATATCGTTGGAAAGAGACGTCATCTGCGGCTGTGTAAGGCCGGCGAAAAGGATGTCCTTTACAGTAACTTCCAGTCTCTGTGCGGACATGAACTGTCGGATAGACGAGATGGAAGCATATATCTCACGTGCGAACTCGGGAGTACCGGGCTCAGCGAATACACGAGAAGTCGAATCGTAGTAGTACTTGCCTTCTGCAAAGAAGATCGTAACGAGAGACTTGCCGTCGAGGATCATATAGATGACGGTCTTTCTTACCGATGCTTTCGCGAAGAACTCGGTAGCGAGCTGGACACCGTTATGGATAGCCTTGAGCTTCAGCCCCGCCTTCTCGAAGATATCGACGTACTTATTGACGAATTCGGTCTCGGCTGTCTCGTAGATGACTTTCTGAGTCTTGGTCTTATTGTCCTTGGAGACGAGATACCAGCCCGTGGAAGGCTTCTGGAATCTTCCGTAATCAGAATCCGCAGTCTCTCTTCTTATGTATTCAGTCGTCTTCTTATCGGACTGGATGGGAGCATCAACATGATTGGCCCGGAGCTGCGGGCTGTTGATTATGAGAGTTACCTCGGACTTCGGGAGCTTGTTCTCGTGCCAGAGGGACTTGATGGTCGTCGTGACCATATCCTGATCCATTACGACACCGTTAAGAACGGCACCTTCGGGAAGCGGAGCCGAGAAGAGCTTACTGACCTTGACGCCGTTTCCGGCCGCCTTGCCCGATGCTACCTGAATATTGGTATTCGACAAAAATACAACTTCAGCCATTGCAGTTCTTCCTTTCTTTACGAGCCCGCGCCTATAGTCGAATACGACTGATAGATGGGCTGTATGATCGCGATCATGATGAAGCCTACCATGGTAGCCATGACAACGATCATTATGGGCTCAATATACGAAGTCAGACGCAGGAGCGCCTGTCTGGAGTAGAAATCAAGGTCATTAGCAACAGACTCGAGCATGGGACCGAGCATACCGGTCTCCTCGCCTACCTTAATGGTGGAAGAGAGCTTGTTGACGAAGCCGTCCGAATCCTGAAGCGCCACGGATACCGGAGTACCTCCAGCGACCTTACTCTCGATCTCGTCGAACTGTGCTTCTATATATTTATTACCTATAGTACCTCTGGAGATCTGGATACACTTATATATCGGGATACCCGCCGCATAAAGACAGCTCATGGTACGGGCAAATCTCGCGGAATAGATGACTTTTAAAAGCTTGCCCCATTTGCCCTTCGTCTTCAGTTTGTCAAAGTTATAAGCGATAACGGGGATCTTCATGAACATCTTGCCGAAGATGATGAAGAGTACTATAAAGACTGCCAGAAGATACCATCTCGTGGCTACGAAGTTCGATATCGCCATGAGTACCCTCGTGGGTAGAGGGAGAGTCTCCATCGTGGAGAAGATATCTTCAAACTGAGGCAGGACATAACCGAAAAGGATCGCCAGAACGACCACGATCAGAGCCATCAGTATCTTCGGATATGTAAGGGAGTTCTTGGCCGTCTGCTCGAGCTGGGCTTCGCTAGTAAATTCGTCCGCCAGACGGAGACAAGTCGTATCAAGAGAACCGGATGTCTCGGCAGCACGGATCATATAGACCAGAAGAGGCGAGAAAGCGGGATCGAGTTCCTCCATAACACGCGACAGAGCAACACCCTGAACGACACGGTCACGGAGCCTGATATAGAGCTGCCTCTCATACGGGGTAAGAGCCTCGTCATTGGCAACGATCTCAAGAGCACGAACAAGAGTAACGCCTGATTTGGTGAGAGTTCCGAGCTGACGGCAGAAATCCGCAAGCTGAGTCTTCTTCAAAGGCTTGAGCGACATCTGTCTCTCGACAGGCTTCGCTTCAAGGAGTAAAAGTCCCGCATCATGAAAGCGCTTCTGAAGATCAGTCTCGTCAGCGGCTTCAGCCTTGCCCTTTACGATCTTACCTTTGCTGTCTTGTGCCCGATATCTGTATTCCGGCATGCAAGCTCCTCCTTCTTGGTCTTAAAGTCAGATCACTCGGCTTCGAAATCGAGAAGCTCGAATGAATAGTAGACTTTAAACTCTCCTACAGTTCCCGGCGAGGCATCGTCTCTCAAACCGTAATCGGTATAGAGTACGCGGTAGAGTCCCCTTCTGTACTCGAACTGGACAGGAGCATTGTTTTCCTCATCCCACGAGTACAGTATAACCTCGCCGTCTCTTGTCGATATCTCCGCGATCTTCTCGGAAGCTCCCGCGGCCAGGCCGTTATGGTTTCCGGGATCGAAGATCGAATCCTTGCCTCCGTAATATTCGGTGGCAATGATCGGAAGCGCCCTCCTTATGTCTCTTGCTTCCTTATATGCCCGTCGGGCACCGGAGTCAAGTACTGCCCAGAGAGCAAAGACAGAAATGCAGACCATTACGACAGCAGTTATAACGACGATACGCAGTATATCCGCGGCGCCGTTTTTTCTGTAAAACTGTGTGCCCTCTACGAACACTTCATGTGGTCGATCGTCTGACACTTCCGCTCTCCTTCTGGTTTCCTCTTCTTTAGGATATCAAATATTGTTTTCAATGTACTGTCTAAATTGTTAAATTATATTTAATTTTCATAAATCTGTAATACTACGGATCAACTTACGGGTCTCCGCCGGGCGGATCTCCTCCGGGAGCGGGATCGGGCTCCGGATCGTTATTCTGATCGTCGTTGGGATCCGTTGCGGGATTGTCGTTCGGATCAGGATCGGGGTCAGGATCCTGATCCGGCTGAGCCTGCTGGGTATCTTCCCACCTGGCCAGGAGAACGATATCCCTTCTTACAGGAGAAGCAAAGTCATAGCTCTGATCCGGATCCTCTCCCTCAAGATACCAGTATGCGAATGTCCTTCCGTAAACGGATGTCGAGGGATTCTCGGGAGCTTCAACAGCAGACCCGTAAGAGATCTGTCTGACATCCCCGTACTGGTTGGCATCCACCATGAACGTAACGGTGACATACTCCGGAACGATCTCAAACGTCGTTACGGCAGTACCCGTATAGTTTCCTTTACCCGTAACTGTCAGTGTCGCAGTTCCGATCTGAACGTTATCCGAATAAGATACATCGTAGTCCGTACCGGGGGTAAGGACCGTCTCGCCTATCGTAACAGTCGGAAGCGGCATTCTTGCCTCTCCGGTAAATGTGACTTCCGTATCAGCGAGAGTGATGCATCCGTCGGGAAGTGTCATCGGCTCGATCGTAAACGGTACCGAGACAGAAGTATTCTCGCAGTTGATGCCGCTGCCCGTGATGATGACCTGAGCAGTATTCGTGCCAGCATCAGTGTTATCGGCATACTCTACAGAGTAGTCGGATGCAGTCAGGATGGTGCTTCCGTCGATCGATACAGTGACGTCAGGCGTGACAGGCTCTCCTCCGTTATAGATCAATCCTCCGTCAGGAACAATGACTGTTACCATATCAGCCGTGATCTGTGCGGGAACTATCGTAAACTCACAAGTGACTGGTCCGCCGGTATATGTGCTTCCGGATGCGGGTTCGATCGTTGCCGTCGCGGTTCCTACACCTGTATTATCGGAATATGTGATCACATAATCCGTATTCTCACGAAGTTCTGTTCCGTTATAGTTAAGTCCGATCGGAGTGATCGCTCCGCCGGTGTATGTATAAGATGTATCAGCACCCGTTACGGTCGCATCATCGAGGCTCGGCATTACGATATTAAAGGACGCGTTGACGTATCCGGTATAGTTGCCCTTACCGGTGATCGTCAGATAGCCTGTCCCGCTCGTCTGACCGTAATAGGTCACGTCATAGTCGGTATCCGGCGAGAGTGCGATGCCGTTACAGGTTACAGCAGGCACAGGCTCAACGGCAGATCCCGTATATGCCGCATCGGGAACCGTAACGACCAGACGGCCTTCGGTCTGTTCAGTAGCCAGATCGGCAGGCGTGATCGTAAATGCTATAGAAACAGAACCATAGTAGTTGCCAATGCCGGAAACAACCAAAGTACCTGTTCCGACTCTTTCACTGTTAAGGAAAGCAACCGTATAGTCCGTTCCGCTGATAAGAGGAGCATTCTGGTTCTGCCATGTGACCGTTATGTCTCCGGCAGGTATCGGATGTCCGGTATTACTGTACGGATAAGTGGTACCGGCAACGGAAACGTTATTTCTGAGGATAACGTTATCGCTCCAGATCGAAGGCCAGTCACCGTAATGGGTACCGTACCAGGTGCTTCCGATCGTGTAACTTATGAATGTACGCAGAGGGAAATCCTTAGTTCCGTTAACCGTATCGCCCAAAGTATTATCGAACGGGTATGCGGTATAGTTACTTGCAGAATTTACTCTGATATTATAATCGCTGCAGCCGATCCACAATGCGGGATATATGATATTATCCGTTATCTGGGTCGCCATATTTCCGACTCTCAGAAGATCACCGTTGATCGCTCTGACGACCTTATTCTTGTTCTTAAAATTGCTGTTCCCGCGATTGTCAATGATATTTACAGAAGGAATATATCCGGCAAATGAACCGAAGTTCTGGCATTCACCCGGACGGGTAACGTCATATCCTGAGATCAGTCCGGTAGCATAAGAACCGATGATGAAGTTATTTGTAGTGCTGTCAACCCGTCCGAAAAGGCCGCCGACATACTCGGTGCCTCTGACCGATGCAGTAGAATAGCACTGTTTGATATATGTAACCCTCTGTCCTACCAGGCCTATTAGACCGCCGACATTATTAACTCCGGTTACATTCTCAAATCCCGATACATACTGACCGCCGATAGTATGTCCGCCGGTATAGCTGTTACGAAGATCACCGGCATCCATCCTGCCTATAAGACCTCCGACGCAGCCGTCATTTCCGTCACCTCTTATGACGGCAGTCGAATACCAGCTTCCTATCTTTCCGCTCAACATATGTCCGATAGCACCGCCGACATTACCTTCAGCCGAATATACAGAAACATAAGTTGACGGCGAATAGACCGCGACATATGCTTCCATTGTATTTTCCGAATAAAACTGCGGCGCTGTTGTCTGTCCGGAAGTGCCGTATCTTCCGAACGCACCGCCGGCACCGTATTCCGAGATCTCAAGTGCATCTTCAAGACCGGATACATCAGATCCGCCGGCAAATATCATACTCGCCTCATCGTTGATCTCGACTCTGATACGGGCCTGAACATTATTCAAACTTCCCATCGTGGAAGCACTCGTGAAGCGGCCTATCGCTCCTCCGACATCAACGCAGAAACAACCGGACAGATCATCGGTATCGAGATTACCGGCATAATCTCCGATCCTCGTACCGGAATCAAGACTGAGCCTGATATCTCCGTAGAACTTAACTCCGTCAGCGTCTCCGATTGCACCTCCGACTCTCGCACGGCCGGATACCGTCGCACCTGTAAGATTCATTGTGACCGCTCCGTAGACGAGGCTCTCCTTGGTTCCGTTCTTACCACAGACACCGCAGAATCCGCCGACCTGCTCGGCGAAGCTGTAGACTACGGATACAGTATTGACATTAAACCTGGTATTTCCGTCCTGACCGATCTGGCCGAAATTACTTCCGACCCAGCCGCCTATCCTGGAAGACGAGTTCCTCGAAACGACGCAGATATGGATGGAATCTGCTTCAACAGACATTCCGTAAACCCTTGCATTTTTGTTGGCCGCGCTGTCGCCGATCTGACCTACCAGACCTCCGAGCGATCTTCCGCTGCCGGATATCAGCATCGCGTTACTATAATTATGATTCGGATAATTCGGGATGGTTACACCCGAACCGGAACCGAGATTGACTGTTCCGCCTGTTCCCTTCAATACAACATTGGAAACATAACCGTTCCAGACCTGACCGATAACGCCGCCGATACAGGCCTCTTCGGTATTCGATACATTGCCGGACTGAAGTATCGGAGCAGAAGTATTGATAACGGCAGTAACATTACCGAACGTCGCGGAAGTGTTATTGATATTGATCCTTCCTACCGTACCTCCCAGATACTTATTACCCTGTACGGCGCCGTCATGAGTAAGCGTGGCACTGATGCTGCCGCACATATAATTCTCGGTAAGACCTACGGCACCGCCGACACATGTATTACCTATGCATCTTCCGTTTGTTCCCGTAATGACAGCGGAAATGATGCTGGTCGTACCGTATACACCCTTGGAATAACCGATAGCACCGCCGACATTATTGAGACCGGATATAATTCCGTTATACGTAACGGATACATTGCCGTTATAGACTACGTTGTTGCTGTTGGTAAGAGCATTCTTTCCGATGGCGCCTCCAACATTATTACCACTCTCGGCTGTGATATTCGAAGAACCGAGATATGCACTGACCGAAGCACTGCTGACTACACCGGCAGCGGAGCCTTCGAGGCCTCCGATCGCGCCGCCGACATTGGCTTCACCCGAACCGCTGGCTCCGCTTGCATATACGGAACATGCCCTCGCGGTAAGATCGACCCTTATCTCGCATGCACCTGAAGGACAGTTATTCTTAAAGTCTCCGACAGCTCCGCCGACATTATAAAGTCCTCTGATCGAAGGATCGGATCCGCCGTTCCCGGCAGCGGTAGTAACGGTTACAGTGCCTCCGAATGTGGTGCCGCCATTCGAACAGATCTTACCTGCGGCACCGCCGACATTATATTCGGTTCCGCTTATTACGGACTCAGGGCTAAGAGCAATACTGATCCCTACATTTATGTTATAGTTCTGGAGATTCTCTTTTACTGGAGCGGAAGCATCCGTTGTTACGGAAACCGACGATGTAGCGATCTGGCCTGCAGCTCCGCCGATGTGACGACGGCCGGTTACGGACAAGACAAGCTTATCCCCGGCATTCTGTGTCGGAGCGGAAATCGCTGCATACAGGTCACAGCTGTTCGATCTGAGATTACCGACAGCACCGCCGACGCAATCGGAATTCGAACCGCCGGTTACATTAAGGCGCGCATTATCAGATCCGCCCCGGAGGCTGACGGTTCTGGAATAACCTGACGCATTGACTACGTTGATATCACCTGCAACACCGCCTATAAGAGAGCCTGTGCCGCTGACCGTATTCGTTCCGTCAGAAACTATCGCCGTTACGGATGCATTATCGTTGAATCTCTGAAGAGCACCTGCGGCACCGCCGACAAAGTTTCTGCCTGTGATGGTCGTACCGTTTCTTAATATTGTCTGTACCGAACCGTAATTAACGGGAGCCATGTAACCGACGCAGCCGCCGACAAAGTCCACTATGGAATTATTCTGTCCGGTCGTGATCGTCGCACCGACATTCTCGGAATATATACTGCCGTAGTTCGCAGCAGAGTTACCGATTGTCCCTCCGACACGATAGCGTCCCTTGATAGATCCCGCATTATATGCATATACGACGGATCCGGAAGCCAGAGAACCTGAGGTCTTGCTCATTCCGCCGATAGCTCCGCCGACGCCGTCATTGGCGTTTGCATCGCCTGACGTCGTACTGATTATCTGTGAACCGGCATTATTGACAACGTTTATGTAGTAAGTGGTATTGGCTGTAACACCGGTTCCTCCTATGGCACCGCCGACACCGTAACCGTCAGCACCTGCTCTTCCGATGATGGTTCCGTTATTTACCGCATTAATGGCGATAGTCCTGTTATCGGAGCTTCCCTGGATAATGCCGTATGCTCCGCCGGAACTCAAAGGTCCGTGCTGATCATCAAGATAACCGATCCTGGAAGTCTGAGCGTTGATAACATCAATATATACCGTACCGGTAGTGCTGTTATATTCTTTTCCGATAACGCCGCCGCAGAAGATATTGTTCCCGTAAGAGTTGATAATGATGCGGCCGTTATTTCTTACACGGATAGAAGCATATTCACCGCCGCCGCCATTAACGTGACCGATAGCGGCACCCGCTGCAGGCTGCTCCACTCCGGTAATATTCGTATTATAGCCTTCAAGCTGGAAGATATAAGAAGCAGCAGGAAGCGAGACATCGAGCTGATAATCGCTGTCCGTTATTCCGGGGATATTGAATGTCAGCTGTCCCGTAACGGGATCCGTTGTTACATTATTACCGCTGAACTGATGAGCTACTTCATAAGTAAGAGCACCGCTCTGAAGATAACCGATAGCGCCGCCTACATTATTCTTGGCTAACAGATAACAGCCCATCCGGGCACCGCCGATATGAGTCTCGCCCGGGAATACGGTGCTCTCGCTGCCCGTTACGACAAGCCTTGCACCAACATCGGTCGTACTGTGCCCGATGATGCCGCCGACATTGTCTCTTCCTACTACGGCAAAATTGCCGTTCAGAGAAATCACTCCGCAGACAGATGCATTGTTCCTGCCGATAACGCCGCCTGAAGCCTGGTTCTTATAATTGTTACTTACAGTCCAGTAATTGCCGGACATAACGACACAGTTATTCACGGTTATCGTATTGGAGTTATCCGGATTACCCGCCAGTCCGATATTACCGCTGTTAACGCCTACTAGACTGCCGACCGGGTAACTTGCCAGAGGATTACCGTTGAACGCGAACGTAACAGTGTCATTCGGGTGATAGATAGAATTCCTGTCATCACCTGCTCCAGCTGCAGTTGCCTCACCCGTACAATTTACAAGAACAACAGACAGATCGTTCGCCGTAATGTTATAGATCGTTCCGTAATTAACGCAGATAAGTCCGAATCCGGTATCATTCGTCGTAAATGCCAGGCTGGTAGTCTTGGCAAAAGATGCACCGCGGAGCGTAACGTTATTGATCGCGAATGTACTCGTGGTATTCCTGGTTTTCGGGGCCGCCGTAAGGGTCTGATTGGCCGCAAGGGATCGAAGCGCAGGGAAAGATACGACTTTCACGGTACTGTTCTCGACGGGAGAATGATACCTGAAGCCCGAGAGATTTCTCGTATAGACTCTTACTTCACTGTAAGGCGTAATGTCGCTTCCCTCGATATACCAGTCCAGATCACGCGCGATGATAAACGTCTGCGGATCAGTGGTACTGCTCATCGCCGCCATCCTGATATTGGACAGATGCCTGAAAGAAGTAATTACGGCCGTACCGGTCGTTCCCGAGAAGCTTCCGTTGGAAGTTACCGTACCGTTGGAGCTTACTATATCTCCGAAAAGGGTATTAACGACACACTTGTGGGTATCCTCGTCATCGAGAGCAGCCACACCGGCTCTGGTGTTATAGCAGGCTGCCGTTACACTGCCCTGCTGTAATGTGCTCGTGTATGTCGGCATATTCCTGGGCTGTACGCCGGTGAAGAATACCGGATCGTCGATCGCTCTGGAAGCATATGTCTCAACGACAGAACTGTTGGAACCCGTGGACTTGATCGTCGCACAGATATTCCTCGCGTTCTGACCGAACAGTCTCGAAGAACAATAGAGATTCTGAAGATTGTTTCCTGCGGCCTCATATTCACCGCGGTTCATCATGCAATCCAGAGACAGGGAATAAAGCGTATAGTGACCGTCATCGGGACATCCCACTCTGGTATCTCCCTGTACATCGGTACGGGTGATGGGGAATACAATGTTCCTGGTCGATCTTGAGGAACCGTTGATCGTCGTGACGGAAACAGTCGTCAGGCCTTCCTGGACCGACTTTCTGATATTAAAGGAAATATCTCCCTTTCTTACATACTCGTACATTATCGTAGGTGAAGAATACGTTACGTTTGTTACGGCTGTGGTTATCGCCAGTTCATAACGGATCGTCGGATCATCATTATCTATGAGAGTGATCGTAAGAGGCGTATCGGAAGGAACCTTGTCCGGGAAGAGCGCCCAGGACACATCAAGGGTCTCGCCGTTACGGAGATTAAACAGGAAACCTTCAACTGCACCCGGATCATCGGGGTCCACTTTGGGTCCGACTATGGGAGCAACGGGGTCAACGATCTGCTCGGAAGGGATAAGCGGCAGGAAAACGTTTCCGACGATACTGCTCGATACGGAAGCCTCGGTCCCGTCAAAGAAACCGACATAGGTCTTCTTGCTCCTGCAGGAAATATCGGTACAGGGAAGTTCATCCCAGATGCCGCCGCTCCTTCTGTCGGGGCAGTTCTCATCCGTATGGCCGAGATACGAAGGATCCCATCCGCTCGCCGCGTTATTCTGCTTGCTGTAGAAAGCCGCATATACATAAGCGTTATATTCAAAACCGTTGGTGGTCTTCGTAGCGGAGATATCAAATACGACCGTGATCGTACCGTTAAAGACGGCCTTGTCATAGAAATAATCCGATAAGAGATCATAGAGCATCTTATCGTTCGTTCCGTCAGCGGCACCGACACGGGGATTATAAGTCAGATAGACATAATCGTGAACGGAACTGTCGGGTGCGGCATTCTCGTCAAGCGCAGAGAAATAAGACGTCCCGAAAGTCTCCTTTACCCATTCCCCTATCGTTCCGTTATTGGTCTTCTGAGACAGCGCGGTCTGAGCCGTCTGATAGACGGTAATGGCGCTCTGATTGTTCTCGTCGAATCTCGAACGGTTGATATAACCGATGGCACTGCCGACTCCGACCGCTGCCAGGATGGCGATTATGGCAAGGACGACGATCAATTCGACCAGAGTAAAACCGACGCTTCTGCGCCTGATCCCATATATACGGCCTGTTTCAGCCTGTCGCAGTCCCCTCATCATTTATCTCCTTTATCTACTCTGTCCGCCCCAAATCTCGGATCTTTCGTTTAAGCATATTTATATATTTTTAATATAAACACACGCAAAAAAGGTGTCAAATAAATTTAGTGTTAAAAAAATGTCCAAATTATTAAGAACTTTCGCGTTTTTGATGTACAACGGTATTCCGCTTAAAGCCTCATAAACAGGAGAAACGGGCCGAAGCCCGCTTCTTCTGAACACGTAAAAAACCTGAAACTCTCAACGGTCCAATGCTTTATCGAACCGGCCGAGGATCGCTCTTATATCCTGCCCGATATAATCCGAAGCCTTTAAGGCTATGTCTTCGGGCACGCCCCACATGGCTTCTGCCATGGCGCCTGTGATGGCTCCCAGGGTATCGGTATCGCCGCCGATATACATGTCGTTACGTATGGCACTCTCGTAATCCTCCGCTTCGAGGAAGCACTCGATGGCTTCCGGGACGGTATGCATACAGTCTTCTACGTGGCTGTATCCGGGACGTATCTCATCAAGAGTCCTTCCCAGGTCATAACCGAAGTTACTGATCACATAGTCCTTTATTGTCTCCTTGTCCGATCCTGTCCTGGCCAGAAACATAACCGAAGCCACGGACTCCGCTCCCTTAATGCCTTCGGGATGGTTATGCGTGACCTCCGCCGTCCAGCGGGCAACTTCTCTCGTACGCTCGATAGTGTCGTACAGCCATCCTGCGGCAGATACTCTCATGGCCGAGCCGTTGCCGTAGCTTCCGTAAGGCTTCGGGTCATCCGTCAGGACCCAGTGTCTGAAACGGGCGCCGTAGCCGGCATCCGAGTATCTGGGTCCCCACTTCTTCATGGACACTATGAGGGCTTTCTTTATCTCCTCCTCACCGGCATCCTTCCCGGCATCGAGAAGCGCCTCGCCGACTGCCACAGTCATTACCGTATCGTCGGTAAATCTGTCTTTTTCCGTGAAGAACTGAAAGTCTCTGCTCTTGGTTCCTCTGTCGAACTCGAACTTGCTTCCGACTATATCTCCGATGATTGCTCCTAACATATCAGGTTACCTCCCTGTTTGGTTTCTTATGGCTTGATTATAGAGGCGAAATGTTCTCAAGAGGTCACTTCCCAAGTTACGCATCGACTGTTTATCCAATAGGATCCCTGACAACTTCGAACCTGTACTTCTGAGTAACGTCCGGATACTTCTCCCTGTCCACTTCGCTCATGAACATCTCAAGGGGTCTGGCGCACATCTTGCCTTCACCATATAAAGCCTTATAGACCATGAGGTTCTCGCCTGTCTCCGAATGATGGGCGATACCTACGATCTCATAAAGATACATGTTGTTTTCTGACTCGAACTGCCTCTTAAAATGCGAGACTATGGTCCCGGGCTTCGGGATCTCTCTTCCGTTAATGCTTACGGGGATCTCTTTATCCATATTAACCTCCAAACAGATTCATTCTCTATGGTCTAATTGTCACCCAAACAAAGATAATAATCAAATCCCGGAGGACCGGATCAGAGGCTGCCCTTCGAAGAACAGGGTCTTCGAAGGGCAAATAGAATAAAGGAGAACACAAAAAACGGAATGCCTTACTGTTTATATTGGTCGAGCTCCTTCAACCCGAACGTCAGAAGCGTGTTGTTGATATTCCTGATGCTGTAGTCACCGCGGGCTATATGCCACTTGACGATTAGGTCGGCCTTTTTACTCTTGCTCAATGTCCATCCGGCACTGTTAAGAAGATCCATGGTCTCATCAAGCGGCAGCTCCAGCGCAAGACAGAAGGCTATGGCCGTATACTTGTTCGGATGGTAGTACGTATTATTCTTCATATCGCTGAAGACTTTCTTGGTTATCAGATGCTGTCTGTTATACACATCAGGGCCGTTGAGCCCTCTCTTAGACATTATGTCCAGCACCCTCTCGGAAAATGTCATGAGTTCCTTCCCGAGCAGCTCGTCGATATCATCAGGGATATCATCGGAATCAGCACCGCGGACCCGTGCCATATGCAAACGTTCTCTTCTGATACGCTCGTTTATATTACCCTCGGTTCCATATTCATATGTGTGTGCCGACTCCACATAATTGGAATCGATATATGCCGTAATATCCTGAAACTTCGCGCCCGTTATCTTAAATGCCTCTTTATCAAAGATAACAAGAGTCACGTCCATATCATTATGGGAAAGGAACGAATCAATAGACTTCGAAGCTATCTCGATGGCCTTGTCTTTTGGAAAACCGTAAGTGCCTGTAGCTATCAGAGGAAATGCAACGGATCTGCACCCGAGTTCCTTTGCGAGCTCAAGGGAGTTATCGTAACACGCCTTAAGGATAGCAGCTTCGCCGTGACTTCCGTCCTCCCACACAGGTCCGACCGTGTGGATTATATACTTGGCATTCAATGCAAAAGCGGGCGTCTTTACCGCTTCGCCGGGAGCAATCTTACCTATGGCGATACGGGCAGCACGAAGCTCGTTCTCACCCGCAGCATTATAGACCGCCCTGTCGGTACCGCCGCCAATGACCGGATCGGGATTGGCGGTGTTGACGATGGCATCTGCCTTTACCTTTGTAATGTCCTGTCTGATGACGTTAAGAGGCATCCTGCTCCCCCCCTCTCTCTTTGATCCGATGATGCTTAACAATATATTCATCTGCTTCGATGAATGGTCCTGCCTCATCTGACTGAAATATATCACAATGCCCTGTCGATTATTGGGACAGTTTGACTGGCATCAAAGACGGCATCAAAGACCAAATCTTTCCTCGAATATCCCTACCAGCAAACGCAGCGGTCCCGACACTTCGCCCGCATGTTCAAATCCTTCATATACGAATTCATTACGCATCTTACGCACTTCTCTGACAACGTCGAATCCGGTCACTTCTCCGCTGTTTCTACGCGCATATAAAACCAGACGTCCTGCCTTTCTGTCAGCATGTATCTCAGGATCTGATCCGTTCTCGAATAACCGGTTATAAAAGCAAAAGAACAGATACCCCGAGATAAACGACTCCAGCTCTCTTCTTGCTGAAACGGGATCCATATCCTCACTTAGAAGTTCTGCATATAGAAACAGCATTATAAATGCCACTTTCTCATAACATACCACTGAAAGATCGACTCCGGGAATTCCGAGATATTCGGCACTGTCGACCACCTCGCACGCTCCGCTAAGGTAGTCAAAAAGAAATGCGTCACGGAACGTCCCGCCTTCACTGCCGAGCTTCTCCAGAACGCTTATGAACATCTCTCTTACGATAGGAACATCAAACTCGCCAAAACCGTTCATACCCGTAACCTCTCGCATCATCTTTTACCATGATTATACATCAGGGCATCGTCCATAAAACGGACAGTTCCGTGACCACATTCGACCACGTCCGGCCGCGTTCGGTCGCGTTCGAGACCACTTAAACCATATATATTAAAAGATCAGTTTATCGGAAGTACGCAGGAGGGCAATTATTGCTTTGGACGTATAGATCCGGGTTGTTTGTACCAAAAAGCGGTAAATGGGAATTTGGTGCAAAAATATATTGCACATTTTTGCACCAAAATGTTTATATGTATGATTTGGTGCAAAAGATCTCGCTGTTTATGGTATCAATTACGTATAAAGCCCTGATCTGAAGAAGGAACTCCGCCGTCGTCCGAGACGAATCTCTCCACCTTCATATGGAGGTCGTATTTCTCGCGGAGAGCCGCGATCGTTTCCATCATCGGGGATGCGTGATGAACATCTATCGCAGCCTGATCCTCCCACGAATCTATAAGGAGCACAGTCTCGGGATCATCCATCGGAAAGAAATAATCATAGCGGACATTGCCCTTTTCGGCACGTATCCTGTCCACTGTGCCGGAAGATATCATCTCCCCTGCAAATCTTTTGGCATTACCGTCGCTTCCGGAATAATAGATATTGACAGTTATCATAGAGATCTCCAATAATCAACGCACATAATGTTCGAATATAACCATTATATCTCAAAATACTTCGGAACGGTCTCACCTCACTTTTCACACAAATTGACCATTGAAACAGCATAATACAAAGGTGTAAAATTACACTATGCCTGATATGGATAAGGGAGGTATGTGGCATGGCTAGGAAAACAAATAAAAAGGCAGTGGCATTCCTGATCACTTTGGCGGTGATCTCTCTAATAGTCATTCTGGGAGCGTTCTTTCACGCGATCTTTCCGCACTATGAAACTTTCGAGAATGTATATAACTGCGGGGATATACCCGGATTCCATTATATAAGCGAAAAGGATCTTGACCGAGACGATCATCCGTATCATTACATCTGCAGCGATATCCTGACTTCGTATTATGTCGATTCGTATGTCGAGCTCGAGAAGTCTTATGACGACAACGAGCCTGATGATATGTACTCACTCGGCGAACAGGATCTGAAGGTCAAGGCTACCGGTGTCAGATTCTACTATACCGACATTATGGGCATGATGGTCCATTATCCCGTTATCGTCTACGAGTATGCGGGATGATCGCACACCGATCTGCATAAAGCATTTAGCACACACAGATAAGAAGCGGCTTTAATCTGCCGCTTCATTTATATGCTTATGATCCATCCGGGCTGAAATATCTGACCAGAACATTAACAGGAGTTGGTCTGGAATGATCGCTTTCATTTAAGTAGCTGACCTCACCCTCGGAGAAAGAGATCGATGTTACTGAAGTAGTGGTGTTCGGGGCGGCACCGGTCTCGACCGTAAACCAGCATACCAGTTCATCGCTTTCGATCTCCCAGACGCTGATACGGTAGAACATGTGACAGAATGAATAGGTTGAGCCGTTGCCGCTATAGCTTTCCCATGAACCCTGCATCCTTTCGACAACGAAGTAGATCTCCGGAGCAGCCGTCATATCCGGCTCATAACAACTGTCGTTACTGCAGCATGTATACGTTGATGCAACACTCGAATAGATAGAGTTCGTGTAGGTCGAAAACAAGGTATTACTGAACATCGCCATATAATCATGGTAGTTCAGTTCCGGACATTCCAGGGTGGTAACGAACGGCCCGTCAAGAAAGTTCGCATATCTGTGGGCATTTTTGGGGAGCACCTCTTTGGAGGGATCAAGGTCCTCACAGAAATGGCGTCTTGCCATACGGACTATTTCCGCCTGATCCACCTGATCGGAATAATCGCGCATTTCCGGAGTTACTGCTTCAAAGCAGATCATATCATAGGGGCTGACACGGATCATCCCGGGATGATCCGTAATGACAGTTACAGACCGGGACGGATCGAAAGCACCGATACAGTTGGTGCTTCCGGAAATATTAACGGTCGCATCGCTCATTTCCGTGAAGCTGTCCTTTATGGAATCGATGCCGTCTGGTATCTGAAGTTCCTTGAGCGATATGCAGTTAGTAAACGATCTGTCGATATCTGTTATATTTCCCGTCAACGTCAGATCCGTAAGCATACTGCAATTGTTAAAAGAATGTGCAATAATCTTAACACTGTCGGGGATCACGATCTCCGTCAAATTACCGCATTCATCGTTATACAAAAAGGAATGGATGCATACAGTGTTGTTGCCTATCGTAACGGAATCGAAGGCAGGATGATCACCGTCCGTGTAACTCGAAGTTATCAAAGCCACAGGTATCCCGTCGTATTCATCAGGGATGACCAGATCTGAAGGTACACCGGGTCCCACGCTGCACACATAAAACTGTTCAAAACGGCTCAGCGCCCCGGTCTCATCATCCGACAAAACTATATTCCCAAGATTATCCGGACCGAGATAGTATGTAAACCCGCCTACAGTTATCGGTTCGACCTTCTGGTCAGCTTCTTTTTGGGACTTGGAAGGACATTTTGTAACAGCGACTATCAAAACACCAAGAATGATCATAAAGATCAATCCTGAACAAGAGGAATTAGAGTTCTTCATATGGTGGATCCTCACATGATCAGATCGGTTGACATCAGATCAACATCAGCGCCCAAGTAAATTCCTGTCTATAGAATATTATATCATAATCCTTTATAGTTAAGACCATAAAACACGTCGATCAGTACAGGCGCTCGGATTCTGATGTTTTCTATCAGGCTGCTTCACTGGTTTTGACGGTGTTATGCTTTATAGGATTATTGGTTTTCTTAGTAATGACGAGCGGGGTGTGAGGAGAAACTTGCTTATGGAACACAGGCTGATCATATTGGAGGGGCTTCCCGGGACAGGCAAATCGACGGATTCTCATTTACTCTACCGGCAGCTTATCCGGAGCGGAAAGAAGGTCCGCTGGATACATGAAGTATCACAGCCTCACCCGGCAGTGTTCTTTACGGAGAGCTGTTTTTCAAAAGATGAGTATAGATGTTTTGTAAAGGAGCATCCGGACGTTGCCGATATCCTTGAGACGGCCGCGGAAGTGCGCAGGACTACGGTGGGGATCGATCAGGAGACCGTGCTGCGTAAATGCCGTGAGAGGGGAGATGAGGATCCGGAAGGATCGGAATGGTATCGGGAGCTTCTTAAATATGACGCATTCCCGTCTTCGCTCGATCGCTATGAGGCGCAGGCACTTGAAAAGTGGGATGCCTTTGCTAAGATAGCGGCACAGGATGAGGATACGGTCTTTATCCTGGACAGCAGCATCTTTCAGTATCAGATCTTTACATATCTTCTGAAGGCTGAGCCCTATGAGCGTGTGTGTGCTCTCGTCAAAAAGGTCATGGAGTGCCTTAAGCCTCTTGACCCTTTCCTTATTTATCTGTATCGGAAGGATACGGACGATTCGATCGCGTTTTTAAAGAATCAGCGAGGGATCGGGGATCTGGAGCATATGTGGGAGCGTGACAAGAACGAACCCTATTACTGCAGCAAGCAGAACGACGTGACAGCCTTCTTTGATTTCCTGATAGATTATGCGGACTATGCCTCACGTCTCTTTGATGAACTCGATTGCGGGAAGATAAAGATCGATATCTCCGGAAACGACTGGAGATCTTATGAGGACCGGATACTGGGATGCTTTGATATCGGCCGGATGGAGGCTCCTTCGTACAAAGCCGCCGACGGTACGTATGTGAATGCCGGTCACGATATTTCCTTTACGATCGCCGATGGCCGGATGACAGATCCTGAGGGCGTTTGCAGGAGCCTTTCGCCACTGTCCGCCAATGAATTCTTTGTTGAAGGGCTGCCCACGATCCTGGAGTTTTTTGACGACAGACACATAAGGCTTCACGGTCAACAGATCATTCCGCAGTGGACCGAGACAGGCATGATTTATGAGAAGTCATAGGGTGTTACATCAGGATCATCTGCCCGGCCTTGATTTAGTTCAATACAAGTGTTAACATATGCCCGAAAATCTTATGAAAGGACGCATTATCTGATGTGCTGGATAAACATTAACATTCTGCGCATAAAAGGCAGCGACAAGGTCTCCTGCAGGGGTAGTGCGCCCATTTTCGGGAAATAACAGCCTTTTTCATCCCAATAGATGACGCACTTCTCCTTGTGATCCGAACGGAAACCAAAGGAGATTTTTTATGTGTTCAGTCAAAAAACAATTAAATAAACTATATGTTCTAAATGCGCTCGGAAACATGTCGATCGCGGGCGCGGCGTGGGTGCTGCTCCTCGTGTCGCAGGGCTTTACGATCGTGCAGGTCGGTCTCTTCGAGACGGTATTTCATATAACGAGCATAATAGCGGAAGTGCCTTCGGGAATGTTCGCGGATGTCATGGGGCGTAAAAAAGCCCTTCTTATGTCGAACTACTGTGCGATAATATCGGCGGTCGTAAGGATACTGTTCGTGAACTTCGGAGGCGTCTGCATATCGATCGCCTTCTCGGCATTATCTTATAACCTCTGGAGCGGCACGGACTCCGCCCTCGCCTACGATTCACTCCTCGAAGCGGGAAACAAGGACGGCTACGACGGTTATGTCTCAAAGCAGACCGTAATCTACCGTGTCTTCAATGGGGCCGCTACGCTCGGCGCGGGACTCGCCGTCATGATCGGCAACACATATTCGCAGCTTATCGGGATAGTAATCTCGGTAATACAGATCCTGGTGGTACTTACGCTTACCGAAAACAAGGTCATCACCGACAACTCCGGTAAGAGCCTGCCGCAGAGGATATCTGAATGCTACAGCGAGAGTTTCGGTTTTCTCAAGGGCAACCGGAAGGTGGCAGGTCTCATCTTCCGTAACTCGATGGTCGGTGCGGTCGACGTACTGCTCCTGTTCTTCCTTCAGGCAAGGCTCCCTCAAACGGGCATAGCCGACTGGACTCTCGGACCGCTTCTTTTCATCATGTCGGTCGGCGGGATAATCGGAGCGGCCGTTTCTGTCAGGTTTAAGGCTTACCCGGTCAAAAAGATCTTTGTATTCAGCATGACGCTGGTCACTTTGGGGTTCCTTTGTAACTTCAGTGATATCGCGTGGATCATGACCCTGGGCGGCTTTATCGCCGCTTTCGCTGATGACCTCATACAGATAAGAGCAGATGTCGAGCTTAACGACATGGTCCCGCCCGCGCAGAGAGCTACTCTCATATCGGTCAGTTCGCTGTGCTTCTCATTCGTTATGATCTTTATGTCGCCTCTGGCGGGAGTCGTGTTCTCGCTGTAAGCGCAAAAATTATATAATGGACACATGATGGATATATGTGAGCGTTAACATATCATCACGGAGGTACAAGGAAGATGGCAAAGATCCTTTGGGTCGAAGATTCCGCGGAACTTAGAGAACTCGTGATCGACTTTTTCAGAAGGAAGGGCATGGAGATAACCATGGCCGCTGCCGACGGGTATGCGGCCATGAAGCTGATCGATGAGCATGACTTCGATCTGGCTATCCTCGACATCATGCTGCCCGGACCTTCGGGACTGGAGCTTTGCAAGGCGCTGCGCAAAAAGAGCAACTGCCCGATCATCTTCCTTACCGCTCTCGGAAGCGAAGACAGCATACTCAAAGGCTACGATATCGGAGCCGATGAGTATATGGTCAAGCCCTTCTCGCTTAACGTCCTCTATGCCAAGTGCTTGGCTCTCCTGGCCAGGGCAGGCACAGGCAGGACGGAGGAGAAGGTGCTTTCCTGCGGCGGTATCAGGCTCTATCCGCTTAAGATGGAAGTCAGTGCCGGCGGCAGGCAGATCGGTCTCGCTCCCAAGGAATACCTCCTGTTAAAAACCCTCATCGAGAATAAGGGGATAGTGATGGGCAGAAGCCGCCTCCTTGACATCGTATGGGGAGATGATTTTGACGGCTTTGACAGGGTCGTCGACAACCACATCAAGAAGCTCCGCCGTAAACTCGGTCCCGAAGGAGACCGCATCAAAACGGTTATCGGCGAAGGCTATAAGCTCACATAGGAGACATCATGAAAAAGAAAGATATAAAAAAGCCGAAGTTTAATAGATACCTGATCGCAGCTTTGATCCCGGCTCTTATCGTTGCACTTGTGATCAACCTGACCGGATATTATTATACGGATCAGATGACGCAGGAGATATTATCAAGCGGGAGCAATTCCCCGTCAAACGAACTTCTGACATCCGTTATAGACCTGTACTTCTCAGACCGTACCGAAGATACAGAAACGGATTATCTTAAGGGACTTTCGAAAGTTTATGCTCAGTACAGCATGGCTCCGTGCGATTACCATGAGATCCTCGACGGATCTGACCTGATCATCTCGACAAGGATATCGGGATTCGCACTTATGGATCAGACATTTTACAGATTGACGGATGATCCGGAGTTTCAGAGAAGATATCTGGAAGCTGTCGGTGACTATCAGATCGGAAACATGGATTACTGGAGAACTCAGGTTGCAGGTACTGTCATAATATCATTTGACGATAACGGCGATCCCGCTTCATCACTCCTTAATCTGGGATACAGGTTTATGGGTTTATCATGCCCTGACGATATACACGTTCCCAATGTTATTGAGGATATATATGTAGACAGAGATAACCTGGTATTTTATCCGGGAAAAGTGGAGTTCAGCAATATCAAAGGAAACACCCTGGTCGTAGATTTTACTCCTGCCGATACTGAAGGGCTCGAACATATCGTCAAAGGGAGCTTCTATGATGACACAAGCTATTTATGCATGTTGTTTGCACCGCACTCGGATAAAGGAATAGCACATGACAATTCATATGAATTCGGGACTAAAGCCGGAAACGCCGTGACGATAAGAACCGTTTCCTATAACATCCCGGATCTTATCTCCCTCTTCCCTGTCCAGGTATCCGTCGTTTGGATCTTTGTCACGGCAATATGTCTTCTGATCGCCTTCTTCGTAGCCCGTTACAGATACGGCAGGATCAAGGCGATGTATGACATGATCGAATATCGAAGGACAACTGCCAATGCCATGGCTCATGACCTTAAGACTCCTCTGGCGATCCTTTCCGCATATGCCGATAACATGTCCGAAGAGCAGGATCCCGGGAAACTTCGCGAATACTCCTTCAAGATGAGGGAGAATGTGGAATCCGCCAACAGGATGCTCGAAGACATCCTGGATTTCTCCAGGAGCGAATCGGGAAAGATAACATCAAATAAGGAGCAGGTCTCATTATCCGATGTGATCTCGGCATCGCTCGATCTTCATTCGGATCTTTTTAAGCAGCACGGCATCAAGATAAAAAGGAGCGGCAGTGATCTGACCCTTCAGACCGACCGTAAGCTCCTGTCTCAGGCGGTGGATAATCTCATATCCAACTGCGCAAGACACGCGACGGATAATACGACCGTCGATATCGATATCAAGGATAGCAGCCTGTCAATTAGTAACCGGACGGATCTAAAGACAGATAATGTGGAAGAACTTCTAAAGCCGTTCGTAAAGGGTTCCTCATCCAGAGGGGATACAGGCACCGGCCTGGGTCTCTCTGTAGCCCGGAACGACCTGGAGATCATCGGATATAAGCTGTCGCTCGATCTTAAGGATGAAAGATTCACCGCCACGGTAAGATTTAAATAGAAAATAAAAACAGCTGCCCAGCAAAGGGCAGCTGTCTTAGTTTCTGATTATCGGACAGTTTATCTTATTATCCCGTAATTAGCGCATATCCTGCCGAACTCGGTCGACTGCGAGAAGCCGTTGAAGACTTCCTCACGGGATACGCCGCTGTCGAGCTGGCCTACCCATGCAGTGTAGCCTGCCTCATCGGGTTCACGGTTCATGAATGTTCTGTAGAGTCTGGTTACAAACTCGCCATTGCTTACGTTCTGACCTGTAAACTCGTCAGAGAAGAAGAATCCGTGTGCCGCGCCCGTTCCGGTATCTCTCTGGTTGGCAAGCTGTCTCGCCCATGCCATGAGACCGGCAGGATCGGCATGTCTTCCGAGACATGTCGTATAGAGTCTGGTAGCAAACTCGATAGTCTGAGAATTAGGATCGACTTCTATGGAAGGAGTTCCTGTTCCGCCGCCTCTGATACCGTACAGGAGACAGAGGTTAGCCCACTCAGTGGAGTTGATAAATCCTTCGATTACATCCTGCTTGGATTCTCCGCCTTCAAGAGCTGCCACCCATCCTTCAAGTCCGCTGGCATCAGCCTCACGATTGAAGAATGTGCGGTAGAGTACTTTTACAAAATCAGTATTTGATACATCCTTATTCAGGAACTCGGGGCTGTAGAGGAAGCCTCTTGCGAGATCAGCACCTGTCTCCCCTCTTTCGGTTACTGCCGCGATCCATTCTGCTTTACCCGCAGGGTCGGATGCACGTCCGAGAGCTACGGTATAAAGTCTCTCTACGAAGTCGCCTACGCTGTAACCTGCAGAAGGTAATGACGGTGCCGGTGTTGACGGTGACGGAGTCGAAGGAGCAGGCGTCGAGGGAGCCGGCGTTGACGGAGCGGGAGTAGA
>JAFZWN010000005.1 GCA_017617295.1 Clostridiales bacterium
GCCTCTCCAGTAAGCGCCTGCGATCGATGTAAGCTTGAAGGCCTTGATCTCGCCTGTGCTCTCTACGTGAGGGCCCTTGCAAAGGTCTGTGAAATCGCCCTGCTTGTAAAACGAGATGGTAGCCTCGTCGGGCAGGTCGTCGATGAGCTGGACCTTGTAGGTCTCGCCCTTCTCTTCCATGAACTTTCTTGCCTCTTGCCGGGGAAGCTCGTAGTACTCGAGGGGAAGGTTTTCCTTTACGATCTTCTTCATCTCCTCCTCGATCTTCTTAAGATCATCCTCCGTGAAAGGCTCTTCGCGATCGAAATCGTAGTAGAAACCGTCCTCGATCGAAGGTCCGATGGCAAGCTTCGTCTCGGGCCAGAGCCTCTTAACGGCCTGGGCCAAGATGTGTGATGTTGTGTGCCTGAAGCGTGCTCTTGCTTCAGCATCGTTGAAATCAACCATTGTCATTTACCTCCTGACATAAAGATTAGTTTTCGGGGCATAAAAAAATCATGCTCCCACTTACGATAAGTTTGGGATGCATGACTGCACGGTTCCACCCAAATTGCACTTCTCATTGTATCGGCAAGAAGCGCCTCTCAATTACTCCCTTAACGCGGGATCCACGGCTCGGATCGTTACCTCCTGCAGCTCCGGGGTTGTATGTTCTCTAAAGCCATTCTTCGGAGATCTCAGCCCAATTGTCTCCGATTCTCTGTAAGACGCCTTCTTAAAGACACGTGTCCCTTTCAAAGCTATTGCAACGATTTTGGCACTTTCAGGCGGGATTGTCAAGGAGGATAACAGGCGCATATCCTGTTTTATTATGTATAATCGATATATAAGAATGCGACCTCGTCGATACTTTTGCGTCTATATGTGTGAAAGGCTTTCAAAGAAGAGCCTGCGGAGGGTTATTTATGAAAAAGGCTTTATCAATGATACTTACCGCGGCAATGGCGGCCGGAACAGTCGGCGGAACGCTCCTTATGACGGGCTGCCACGGATTCAGGCATGTAACGGACGGCCGCTACGGAACGTTTGACACCGCAGATGACCCCGATACAAGCTACGATATCGATCCCGATACCGAGCCTCCACAACTTGAGCCTCCGGATATGATGAATCTCCACGAAGGACCAATGCTTCAGATCGATTCTGAGGTTATAGGTCCCATCGACTGGGAAGACGAAGACCGCATCACAGGCTCCACTTATACTGTCAACTGGGATGGGACCGCAGTCTGCGTCCATCACCACGATAACTCCGACGACGAGATTATTGAATCCACGATCTCGACCGAAGACTGGTGGGATATCTACCTGACCGTTGACCATCTTTATACTACCGACGCTTGCAGGGACTATCGTGAAGAAGATGTCTGTGACGGCGAGATGTTTTATTTCAGATATTATCCCGAAGGCGGTGATCAGTGCGCTTATATCTACGGCGGCTACTGTTACGGTAACGATGATCTGTGGGGCATTGCAAACACGGTATCTTCATATTTTTACGAAGTGCCTGAGGAACCTGTGCCCGAGCTGACGATCGACGACCTTCAGGCCCGTTCCGGCACCATGCTGTCGATCTCGATCTACGAGCCAGGCGACCGCGAAATGGATGATTATGTCTGCTACTGGGTACAATACAGCGGCACGATCTACCGGATCACGCGCGTTGACGGCGGAGAAACGGTCTGGGATGAAGCAACGGCAAGCGACGAAGATTATATGACTTTCTACGGATACCTCTGTGACCTTATCGAAAGTGACCTGTACGACGGATATGTCGCCGTTGACGACAGCGAGAGCAGATGGATAATAAACTCCGACCTGCCGGAACAGTATGGGGCCATATTGTATTCGGGCCCGGTCGGAGGATACGAAGATCTTCAGGCAATGGGAGATCTGGCTGCAGCATATTTCGAGTAAGCTTCCACAGCACGGATCCTAAAGATCACCCCTGCTGAACGTTTCTGAGATCCTTCTTATCCAGTATCGCCATGAGCGAAGTGGATTCCGTGATCATCTTCTGAGGATCGGGGAAGGCCCATTTCTCTTTACCGGACTTCATGGCAACTATATTGATATTGTCGGATTTACGGATGTCGAGCTCCATAAGGCTGTGGTTGATCCACTTCTTCTTGGGCTTGATCTCGACCATGCAGAGGTTGCCGTCCATGTCGATGTAGTCCATGACGCGGCCGGAGGCGAGGATACGAGCGGTACGCAGGCCGCTCTCCTCCTCAGGATCGATTATCTTGTCGACACCGACTTTCGTAAGGATCGAGGACATGCGGTCAGATGACGTCTTGGCCATAACGAATCCGACGCCTTTTTCTTTCGCGACGGCAACAGAGAGTATAGTGGCTTCCAGGTTCGAGCCCATCGCCACTACGACAACGTCAAGGTTACCGAGTCCGAGTTCATTGATCTCCGCCTCGTTTGTCATGTCAGCGCAGATGGCCGAATTGACCTTTCCCGAGAAATCATCGATAAGAACCGGATTCTTATCGACTACGAGAACATCCGCTCCGAGTTTATACATATTTTCGGCAAGGCTCCTGCCGTATTTTCCGAGTCCTAAGATCGCGATTGAAACACCCATGGTCTTTCTCCTTATCCTACATAAAATTTGCCTCTGGCATAATCAAGTCTGTTCTGTCCGCTCTTCTTGCCTGCGAAAAAGATGGCGAGCGAGATAGGTCCGATCCTGCCCAAAAACATCGATACTATAACGATGAGCTTACCAATGACGGTAAGGTTCGGCGTAAGTCCTCGGCTCAGCCCGACTGTGGCAATGGCGCTGAACATCTCAAAAAGGGCATCCTCCATCGGCGCATCGTTCGTCGCCAGAAGAAGGAGGCTCATGACGAGCACTGCGCCGAGGCTGACAGAAACGATGGCTGTCGCCTTCCGGATCAGCTCAGGATATATCTCCCTTTTATATACGACGGTCTCATTACGCTGTCTTACGAAAGCAATGATATTGATACCGACGATAAACATGGTAACCGTCTTGACGCCGCCCGCGGTCCCTATGGGAGAGCCGCCTATAAACATCAGGAAAAAGCCGATAAGCACCGATACGGGTGTGAGCCCGTCCTGAGGGACCGCCGCGAATCCCGCCGTCCTGTACGTTACCGACTGAAATATACTGTTCAGTATCTTCTGTCCAACTGTCATATCCCCCATAGTGGCAGGATTATTAAACTCGGCCGGGAAGATAACGACCGCACCAAGGACTATGAGTGAAGCGGTCAGTGTCAGCACCAGTTTGGTATGGACAGAGAACCTGTGAAAAGTCTGCGAAGGCGTAAACCTGTTCTTTATCCCTTCGATCGTAACATCAGTAACATCGAACCAGACAACATAACCGAGACCGCCGAGAATGATCATGAGCATCGTGACACAAAGAACCCACGGATCACGGTTGAAACTGATAAGGCTGTCAGGCCCCAATATATCTATACCGGCATTACAGAAAGCGGATATGGCAGTAAATACCGAATACCAGATACCTCTTATAAGACCGTATCTGGGAATAAACTCAAAAGTATAGAGCAGCGCGCCGAACCCCTCTACGGCAAAAGTCCATCTGAATATCCTTATAAGGAACCTCAGGAGCCCGTTTCCCGTATCAAAGTTCATTGCATCCACGAGAAGCTGCCTGTCCTCTATGGAGAATCTTCTGCGAAGCAGGATCATCATCATGGAAGTAAACGATATGATACCTAAGCCTCCGAGCTGAATGAGGATAAGTATCACGATCTTTCCGAAGAGGCTCCACGCCGCATAAGTATCGACCACGACGAGCCCGGTAACACAGACAGATGTCGTTGCCGTAAAGAGAGCCGTTACGAGATCCTGGCTCTCCCCGGTCGCCGACGAGACCGGAAGCATGAGAAGGAATGTCCCGAAAAGGATCGCCAGCAGGAAACTGACGGGTATGATCCTCCCGGGGGAGATCCTCTTTCGCCCCTCCATATATTCATGTTTGCCGTTCACGGTAAAATCGCCGAGTCTTTTCATGCAGATAATTATAATACTTTTATGATTTTTTGTACAAAAGCAAATAATTTAGCATATCATGTTGCATATACCCCCTGTTTGCAACATTTTTGCAGATCCTGTTGCAAAAGAGCCTTTCAGCAGCATCATTTGCACCATCCTTCACAACACCCGGAGATCATGGCAGCCAGACCTCTACTCCCTGACTGATAAGGAAATCGGCGTATGTCTGCCCGTACTCCGGCCAGGACTCCGAAAGCCAAACCGAGAACTGCTCAAAAACATCATCCGAAGTGCATGATTTGATAACATCTATCGACAGCTGCGGATCATCATGCAAAGCATATATATCATTATTCTGTGTCTCATAATCGTAAGCGGCATCGCAGAGCCTGCCGAAGATCTCGGGACCGTATGTATCCATAAGGAAAGCAACAAATCTTACTCCGTAGAGATATGTCAGCTCATAATCATCATAAGTCTTGGCATATTCCCCTTCTGGATCCGAAATAATATCCTCAACGGAGAAGTCCCCCCATGCCAGTCCGTCATAAACATAACAGAGTGTCGAATAATTGGGATACTCATCATTAAGGCACATGGCATACTGGGAATATACGGCCATTCCTTCCGAGAAAACATTAGATACCCTTCCGTTACGCAGCTGAAGAGCATGAGTCATCTCATGGTAGAATGCGATATCAGTGTTCTCGTCATCCTCGAACATCAGATCCTGTTCAAAAAGAACTGCCACTGTCTCATGTCCCCACTGTACAGTGCCGTCATGAGGATCATTTATAACGACTATATTGACCTTATAGCAATCGTTATTGATATCCCCGAAGTCACCGTCCATATACAGTTCGCGCCAGTTGATGTCGCCTGTTATATGATCATTGGTATCGAAAGACAGATCATAAAGATCCTCAAGTTCACCCATTATCCTCTCGATATCCTCGGCGGCTGAGCCTCTAAGCGTTACTCCTTCTTCGGCAAAGAGGAAAAAATCCTCCCCTTCGTAATACGAATTCTGCGTTACCGTGATCCGGTCATCCTTATTACCGGACAATTCGATCTGCGGCCATTCATCCTCAGGCACAGGGGTCGGAGTCGGAACCGTCTCTTCTTCCACCTGAGCCTCCTCTTCTTCACTGTTACCTTCTGAAGTAGTTATTACAGACGGCATTGACCACTCTGTTTCTTCCGTCTCTTCAGCAACTTGCTTTGAGCAAGATGTGCTTGCAGCAATAACGGATATAACCAGCAAAAGTGTAACAGGCAACTTAAAAGCTTTCATGATCATCCTCCCCAAAAACTTATCTTCCACGAATATATATCAATGGTATGTATTCTTTATGTACAAAAACTGTCTCAAACAAAAATACCATAAAAAAGACCGCGCGGGTATTTCCCGTGCGGTCTGAAATATATAAGAGTCTTAACTTACCTGATTATCCCGTAAGCTGCGCAGATCCTGCCGAACTCGGGAGACTCTGCAAAGCCGTTAAAGACTTCCTCACGGCTGACACCCGAATCCAATTGTGCCACCCATGCATTGAATCCGTCTTCATCTGCTTCTCGTCCCATAAACGTTCTGTAAAGTCTGTTTACATACTCGGCATTATCCACATTCTGATTTATAAACTCCTCGCTGAAGAAGAATCCGTAGGCGGCTCCCGTTCCGGTATCTCTCTGGTTGGCAAGCTGTCTTGCCCACGCCAGCATTCCGGGCTCATCGGCATCCCTTCGAAGGCATGTGGTATAAAGCCTTGTAGCGAATTCAATGGTCATGGCATTCGGCTCGACTTCTATTGAAGGAACTCCGGTACCTCCGTTTCTTATACCATACAGCAGACACAGGTTGGCCCACTCGGTGGAATTGATAAAGCCCTCGATGACATTCTCCTTGGATTCGCCGTTCTCAAGCACGGCAACCCATGCATTAAGTCCGGCCTCTTCCGCTTCACGTCCGAAGAATGTCATATAGAGCGTACCGACAAATTCCTCGTTGGAAACATTCCTGTTTATAAACTCGGGACTGTAAAGGAATCCTCTTGCAACATCTGCACCGGTCTCTCCTCTAAGAGTAACTGCATCGACCCAGTCCCGAAGGCCGGCTTCATCTGCCTCACGGCCCAGAGCGATCGTATAGAGCCTGCCGACAAAATCATCAACCGTATTATCGGAAGGCGTAACAACCTCAGTAATAACATTTTCGGGTGTCAAAGATCCGTTATCTTCCTGATCGGGTGCGACAGGAGTTACTGCAGCAGTCGGCTCCTGAGTCGGAACGCTGCCGGAAGGTGCGGGGGTATTCGCGGTCTCAGAAGAAGGTTCGGTCGAAGGCTCAGACGGATCCGTCACAGACGGTTCAGTCTGCCCGGGATCTGTGATCTCCGAAGCCTCAAAGCTTAGAGTCAGATCATAATCTATATTACTGCGCTCTCCGAACAGCGCATCATACTCGGCATAATCATACGGCATATAACGCTCTTCATAGAATATCGTTCCGTAATTAGGAAGATAGAATACAGGGATCGCAATATAATATGTCTTGCCGGCTTCAACGTCGGCTTCTAGAGAAACGGGACCGAACCCCAGCGTATTGTCATCTTCTTCAGTCGCAGGGTAAGCCAGTTCACCGTAATAATCAAAATACTGATCACCGCCTGCCGAACAGATATAGTTGTAATCCTGATCAAACAGGACTATAGTCGGAACGCCTACATCGATATCACTTGCATCGATCGTTATCGTACCGTTTGATTCCGGTGTAAACGTATATATCCTCTGATAATCATATTGTTCATAACCCTCATTATCTAGATACCGCGGCCACTGATATCTGCTGTCGATCCCGTTATTGACCGATACCCGCAGGGCCTCGTCGGGAACCAGCGTTCCGTCAGTTATGAGATTGCCATCGCTGTCTCTTTGAAGGACAAAGATCTCTATAGATTTGATAATGGATGTGACAACGTATGAATTCACATTATTTCCTTCAAGCTCTAACTTATAGTTGAATCCGAGGAAACCGCGGACACCGTTAGGAAATACAACGCCGGACGGATTACGCCTGTCATAGATATTTTCGGTATAATCAGCCCGAACGGCAAACAGCTGCCTGGAAATATGAGGCTGATATGAAACGCCTTCGTCAACATCAAATTCGGGATCGATCATCATCCATGTACCGGGCTCAGTCAGATAATACTCGACTACACAGGCTTCCTCGGAAAAATGCAATTGATAATCACGATATATGTAAATTGTATAAGTGATATCATCATCGTCTTCGGGACCGTCGATAAAACACTCATACCTGGCCTGTGGAACACTGTCAGTTATAGTATTACCGGTTACATTCAGATCATCAAATGCACCCGTTTCATCATTATACTTTTCCCAATGATAAGTATATTCCACTTCATCTGTATGATTGGGATTATCGATAATTATATTATAAGGACCGTCTTCTTCCAGATAATAACTTATATAATCATGTTCGAGATCCGAAAAACATGAATAACGCTCATTATAGGAATAATGATAATCAACCCCCGTCAGCTGGACGGTGATCGGGTCCCACTCCTCAAACAATGCCTTGCAGATCAGATTGTCATAACCGCTATGATACAAGACATAGTAATATGTTTCACCTTCTGTAAGCTTCGTTCTCAGATGAATATTCTTATTCGAATCGGAAATATCGGTCTCTGATCCACAATTTCGATAATAGTCTCCGGAAAAATAATTATACAGATATGCAGTCGGATCACCCTCGGTTAAATCATAAGTATAAAACTCATAATATGCTGTTCTTTCAGGCACAAACTTAAAGCACGAACAAGACCCGCTTCCAAAGGCTTCGACATTGACCGATCCGCCGGGGATCAGGGTAACGGCATTCTCCCGGGCTTCCATAGAGAGATCTCCCAAGACATTTTTATCTCCCCAAAAGCAAGTCACAGCGATAACACTGCCGAGAAGGAGAAACAAAGCTACGATACCTGATACTATACTGAGCTTTAATCTTCCAAACATAAAGACCTCCAAATGAACTGCAAAACCACACCGACCATTTCTCACTATTATTTTACATAATCCGCCCGTAGTTGCTCCTCATACTTTTGTATGGTTTTTGTGAGGTATTTTTATATCTATTACATAAAAAGACTGCATAAGCGGTTACTTATGCAGTCTTAGAACATTCAATTATGAGATCTTTATCTGATTATCCCGTAAGCAGCGCAGATACGTCCGAACTCGGGGGAGTCGGCAAATCCGTAGAAGACTTCTTCTCTGCTGACACCGGAATCCAACTGTGCCACCCAGGCATTGAAGCCGTCTTCATCAGCTTCTCTGCCCATAAAGGTACGATAGAGCCTGTTAACAAAATCAGTATTGCTTACGTTCTGATTCATGAACTCCTCAC
>JAFZWN010000099.1 GCA_017617295.1 Clostridiales bacterium
TCTTCACATGCAAGTGTCAGCTTATCCCGTGCACTCTGCTTAGCCATCTTGACTACCTCCGTCTCCCCGAAATCCACGCAATAAAAAAAGACCTCAAGGGGTTTTAGCGGAAGTATTCTACCACATACCCCTATTTTGGTCAACTCTTTATTTCAATTATATTTCTTTGTCTTTGAGGCTCTTATCTCCTGCTCCTAAGCTCCTTCTCGACATCGTCCAGAGAGATGTTCATGGAAGCCATAAGCACAAGAAGATGATACTGAAGATCGGCGATCTCTGCGATAACTTCGCTCTTGTTCTTCTTCGCAGCGGCGATCGCTGTCTCTACAGCCTCCTCGCCTACCTTCTTGGCGATCTTCTCGGTGCCCTTGGAAAGAAGGTAATTGGTATAGGAACCCTCCTCGGGGTTGTTCTGTCTGTCTAAGATGACGCTATAGAGTTCTTTTGTGATGTCCATTGTTTTTCTCCTCTCTTATTATCAGAATTCCCAGTCGTTGATATCGGTATAGAAGCAAGTCCTGTTTCCGGTGTGGCAGGCTGCTCCGGTCTGTTCTACCTTATAGAGCAAAGTGTCGCGGTCACAGTCGATCCTTCCTTCGATCACCTTCTGGAAATGTCCTGAAGTCTCGCCTTTCTTCCAGAGGGTATCCCTGGATCTGGAATAATAGTGCATGTAACCTGTCTCCTGTGTCAAGCGGAAAGCTTCATAATTCATATAAGCCATCATGAGGACATTGCCTTCTTCGTCAGTCGTGATCGCCGGGACCATGCCGTCGCTGTTCTTTTTCATGTGAGCCCACATGTCAAGTTCCCTGCCGATCTTTCTAACGGGTACGCCCTTGCCGGACAGGTATTCCTTGAGATCGCTTATCTTTATCTCTCCGAAGTGGAAAAGGCTCGCAGCCAGGACAGCGTCAGCCTTTCCTTCGGTAACGCCCTTATAGAAGTCTTCCATCGTGCCCGCTCCGCCGCTGGCGATAACGGGAACGGGAACATTCTCCGCGATGAGCGAAGCGATCCTGTTATCGTAACCGCTCTTGGTGCCGTCACGGTCCATCGATGTGAGGAGTATCTCGCCGCAGCCGAGCTCGACAGCCTTTTTTGCCCACCAAAGGGCATCAAGGCCCGTAGGCTTTGTGCCGCCCGCGATCACTACTTCGCATCCGGACGGGAACTTCTCCCTGTCATCGCGTTCCTTGACATCGATCGCAACGACTATGCACTGGGCTCCGAATCTCTCGGATGCCTTTCTTACGAATTCGGGATCCTTGACCGCCGCGGAATTAAGGGATACCTTGTCCGCTCCCGCGTTCAGGATGGCCCTGATGTCTTCAAGGGTCCTGATGCCGCCTCCGACGGTAAAAGGGATAAATATCTCGTCCGCCACTCTTCCGACCATGTCGATAACGGTGTCGCGGGCTTCGAGCGTCGCAGTTATATCCAGGAAGACGAGCTCGTCGGCTCCGGAAAGGTTATACTGTCTGGCGCACTCGACAGGGTCGCCCGCGTCTCTCAAAGACACGAAGTTCACTCCCTTGACGACTCTTCCGTCCTTTACGTCAAGACAGGGGATTATACGCTTTGCAAGCATCTTTTAAGATCCACCTTTCCCTCATATATGGCCTTGCCGACGATGACCCCGGCACAGCCGCTTCCTTTTATATACATTATATCTTCATCCGAGCCGATGCCGCCGCTGGCGATGATGTCGATACCGGTACGTTCCACGAGCTCCTTTGTGCTGTCAAACGCGGGCCCTGAGAGCATTCCGTCTCTTGCGATATCGGTAAAGATGATCGTCTTCGCTCCGAGCTCCTTCATCGTAAGTGCAAAGTCAGAAGCCTTAACGCCCGAACCCTCGGTCCAGCCGTCAACAGCGACCTCTCCGCCCTTGGCATCGATGCCGATGGCGATCTTATCGGAATAGAGTCCCAGTGCCTCCTCAGTGAACTTGCGGTCCCTGATGGCGGAAGTTCCTATGACACAGCGGGAGACCCCGTAATCCTCGATCCATCTTCTCAGGGTATCCATATTGCGGATGCCTCCGCCGGTGTCAACCTTGAGTCCCGTCTTAAGGCTTATATCCTTTATGATCCCGTGATTTGTCGGTATACCGCTCCTGGCGGCATCGAGATCCACGATATGGATCCAAGTGGCTCCCGCATCCTTAAACGCCTGAGCCTGGGATAAAGGATCGTCTCCGTAAACCGTAACGTCATCGTATCTTCCCTGCTTTAAGCGGACACACTTGCCCCCGAGAAGATCTATTGCCGGAAGTATGATCATCTTCTTGTCCTCCCTGCGAACTTGAGAAGTATCTGAAGCCCCGCTTCCCCGCTCTTTTCGGGGTGGAACTGGGTCGCGAAGATATTTCCCTTCTGAAGCGAGACGCAGTACTTCAGTCCGTATTCCGTCATGGCCGCGCAATCTTTCGGATCATCCGGGATACAGTAATATGAGTGAACAAAATACACATGGTCGCCCTCGGCAAGAAGGTCGCCCGTTACATCCGTCAGGCTGTTCCAGCCGATCTGGGGAACCTTGAGACCGGAATCGACGGTAAGATCCGAAGGAAACTTAACGACCTTTCCGGGGATCAGGCCCAGACCTTTTATCGGAGAGTCTTCTGAAGCCCCCTCCTCGGAACTGTCGAGGAAGAGCTGCATTCCCAGGCATATCCCGAGGACAGGCTTGCCCGTGGCTGCAAATTCCTTTATCGCGATATCAAGCCCCTTGGAAGTCAGTGCCTCCATGGCGGGGGAAAAAGCGCCGACACCGGGAACGATGAGTCCGTCGGCGTTTTTTATAGTCGCGGGCTCATCGGTTATAACGGCATCACAATGCAGATATCTGAGGGCTTTCCATACTGACTGGAGATTGCCCATTCCGTAATCAACTATGGCTATCAATTAATCAAGTTCCTTGCCTGTAAGTCTTCTGTAGCACTCCTTGTACTTCTCGGAAGTCTTATTGATGATCTCCTCGGGAAGCGTGGGTGCGGGATATGTCTTATCCCAGTCGAGAGTCTCGAGCCACTCTCTTAAATACTGCTTGTCAAAGCTCTTCTGAGCATGGCCGGGCTCGTAGTCAGAAACATCCCAGAACCTCGAGGAGTCGGGAGTGAACATCTCGTCAGCAACTACGAGCTGTCCGTCGATCTTACCGAACTCGAACTTCGTATCAGCGAGGATCAGACCCTTTGTAAGAGCGTATTCGGATACCTTGTTATAGAGGGCGATGGCCGCATCGTGAAGTGCCGTGGCATCAGCCTCGCCAAGGAGCTCCTTGAGCTGATCGTATGTGATATTGATATCGTGTCCTGTCTCTTCCTTCGTGGAAGGAGTGAAAAGAGGCTCGGGAAGCTTGTCGCCCTGAAGAAGTCCTTCGGGCATCTTTATTCCGCCGACCGTACCGCTTGCCTTGTACTCCTTGAGAGCGGAACCCTCGAGGTAACCTCTGACGATACACTCCGCAGGGAGCATATCGACCTTCTTTACGAGCATCGAACGGCCGCGGAGCTCCTCTTCGTACTTATCGAGACCCATGGGATATTCCCTGGGATCTGTCGTGATAACGTGATTGGGGATGATGTCCTTTGTAAAATCGAACCAGAAAGCCGAGATGGATGATAAGACCTTGCCCTTGTCGGGGATAAGCTCGTCGAATACCACATCGAAAGCAGATATCCTGTCGGTAACGATCATGAGCAGGGAATCGCCCAGGTCGTAAACATTTCTTACCTTACCCTTGATAAATACGGGAAGATCGATAAAATCCGTGTCTTTGATCATCATTTCTTTATTCCTCCTGATATTAAAGGACGCCTTTGGTCGATATGACCTGATCCTTAAATCTCTCATCATATGATGCTGCCTGTCTTATGGCTCTCGCCATGGACTTGAACATCGCCTCGGCCTTGTGGTGGTCGTTAAGACCGTAAACGCAGCTGATGTGCATCGTAATGCCCGCGTTGAAAGCGAACGATCTCATGAACTCTTCAAAGAGCTGAGTCTCCATCTCTCCGCACTTATCGCCCGTGAACTCACAGTCAAATACTATGAAAGGCCTGCCGGATATATCGACAACGCAGTCGCCCAGTGCCTCGTCGAGAGGGCATCTGGCCGAACCGTATCTGACGATCCCGACCTTGTCGCCTATGGCCTGAGCGAAAGCCTGACCCAATGCTATCCCGACATCCTCAACGGAGTGATGTCCGTCCACGTAAAGATCTCCCTTGCAGGTGATCTCGATATCCATTCCGGAGTGCTTGGACAGAGCCGTCAGCATGTGATCGAAAAATCCGATACCGGTATCGATCTTCGAAATGCCTTTTCCGTCGATATCGAGCTTGACGATAATATCAGTCTCGCCTGTCTTTCTGTTGATCTCAGCTGTTCTTGGCATTCTGGGCCTCCTCTTTTACTGCCTTAAGGAATTCGTCCATCTCGGGATCGGTACCGATGGTTATCCTTAAGTATTCACATAGCTTCGGCTTATTGAAATACCTTACAAGTATACCGCGAGCCTTGAGATTTTTGTAGAGCGTTTCGGCTGTCAGGGGCAGTGCCGGCTTCGCGAAGATGAAATTGGCCGATGAATCGGGCATCGTAAATCCCATCTTTCGAAGTTCATTTATGACCCTCGTCCTCGTCCTGATTATCGCCTTTCTGGTCTTATCGTAGTATTCGGTATCCAAAATGGCGGCTTCGCCGATACTCTGAGCCAGGCGGTCAGCCGGATAGGAATTGAACGAATCCCTGGCTCTTTTAAGTCCTTCGATAAGTTCGGGATCCCCGATCGCATATCCCAGCCGCAGACCCGCAAGTCCGTATGACTTGGAAAGAGTCCTGACTACGATAAGGTTCTTATATTCTTTTATAAGTGTCGCCGCCGTGGTATAGCCTTCGGCAAAAGCGGCATAGGCCTCATCTATCAGGACGACAGAGTCGGGATTGCTTTCGAGGATCTTTCTGATCCCGTAAAGAGACATCGCGATACTCGTCGGAGCATTAGGATTGGCTATCGCTATACCGCAGTTGGGCTTACCGCAGAAGTCACCGGGATCTATCGAGAGATCTTCCTTCAGGGGGATGATCTCGGTCCCGACATCGTAAAACGACGAATAAACGGGATAGAAACTGTAAGATATCTCGGGGATCAGGACCTTCAGGTCCGTATTGGACTCTTTCTCGAAGAAGGTCTGCCAGCACAAAGCCAGGACCTCATCCGAACCGTTTCCCACAAAGACATTCTCCGGAGAAACATTATCTTTCCTGGCGACCGCATCGCAGACACCGGATGCATCCGTATTCGGATAGAGCCTGAGGTCCGAGATGTCAAAGTCTCGAAGGACTTCGGCACACTTCGGAGACGGCGGATAGGGATTCTCATTTGTATTGATCTTTATGATCCTCTGTCCCGCCTTAGGCTGCTCGCCGGCCGTATACGGCTCGATCGCATTTATCATCCTGTTCCAAAACTTACTCATCTTTCAAATCTCGCTCTTACTGATGCGGCGTGGCATGTGAGCCCCTCACTGTCGGCAAAAGCGGCAACATCCTTATAGACGTCACGCAGCGCATCTTCTGTATAGTTTATTACACTCATCTTCTTATAGAAGTCACCCGTATTAAGAGGTGAGAAGAATCTGGCTGTTCCTGATGTGGGAAGCGTGTGGTTGGGTCCGGCGAAATAGTCTCCGAGAGGCTCGGGAGACCACTTTCCCATAAATACGGCACCGGCATTCCTGATCTTCGGAAGCAGCGCCTCCGGATCTTCCACCACGAGCTCGAGGTGTTCGGGAGCGATCTCCTCAGAAAAGGCAACAGCCGTATCAAGGTCATCGCAAACGATTATCGAACAGTAGTCCTTCAAAGAAGCCGCAAGGATCTCGTTCCTCGATGAGGCTTCGGATCTTCGATCGACGGCCTCAAGGACCTTTTCCGCGAGTTCCTGCGAATCGGTAAGGACTATCGCGGAAGCGATCTTATCGTGCTCGGCCTGAGAGAGCATGTCGGCGGCAACGAATTCCGGATCGGCCGACTTATCGGCGATGATCAGGATCTCGGAAGGGCCGGCGAACATGTCGATGTCCACCTGACCAAAAACAAGCCTCTTTGCCGTATTGACATAGATGTTTCCGGGGCCGCAGATCTTGTCGACTCTCGGGATCGTCTCAGTACCGTATGCCATGGCGGCAACAGCCTGAGCTCCTCCGACCTTGTAGATCTCGGTCGCGCCCGCGATGGACGCCGCAGCAAGGATAACGGGAGCAACGCTTCCGTCTGCTCTCGGGGGAGTACAGAATACGATCCTTCTAACTCCCGCGACAGATGCAGGGGTAACGTCCATGAGTACGGTCGACGGCAGGGGCGCCGTTCCGCCGGGAACATAGATACCCGCTACGGAAATGGGACGGACGATAACGCCTGTCTTCGCCCCCTTCTTATTCTCGATCATGAAGCCCTCTTCCTTCTGGTTCTCGTGGAAGGCTCTGATATTGGCCGCCGCTTTCTTAAGGATGCCCAAAAGCTCGGGATCCAGAGATGCGGTCGCCTGCTCGATCTCTTCGGGCTTAACTCTCATCTGATCTGCCGTGAACTCGACATTGTCAAACTTTTTGGTATATTTCAGTACCGCTTCGTCACCGTTGTTCCTGATATCTTCGATAACGGTGCTTACCTTGTCTATTATGGGCCTGAGGTCCATCTTGCTTCGCGCGCCCAGAAGACTGCACTGTTCTTTGAGGTTTTCGCGCGTCCCCTTAACTATCCTGCATTTCATTTTTAATCTCCACCTGTTGTCTCAGTTTTTCTATCATGGGCTTGATCTCGTCGGATTTCATCTTCATGGATACGCGGTTTACGACAACTCTCGCGGAGATATCCGCGATCGTCTCGATCACGTCGAGCCCGTTCTCGTAAAGTGTCCTTCCGGACTCCACGATATCAACGATACATTCGGAAAGCCCTATAAGCGGAGCCAGTTCAACCGAACCGTTAAGCTTTATGATCTCCACGCTCTCCTTCTTGACGCCTTCGAAATATGCCCTCGTAATATTGGGATACTTGGTACCGACCCTCTTATTGGGGATACGGTCAAGTCCTCCGTCCTTCAATTCCTTCGGTCCGGCAACGCACATGCGGCACTTCCCGAATCCGAGGTCTATAACTTCATATAACTGTCTTCCTTCTTCAAGGAGCGTATCCTTTCCAACGACCCCGATATCGGCCGCACCATACTCTACGTATGTGGGTACGTCGGCCGGCTTGGCGAGGATGAACTTCAGCCCCGTATTGGGATCCTCGAGTATCAGTTTTCTGGATTTCTCCTTGGCGGCGGTGCAGTCGTACCCTGCCATCTCCAGAAGTTCAATGGCCTGCTCGGCAAGCCTTCCCTTTGATAAAGCAATAGTAAGCATATTAACTTTCACCTCCGTCAAACCAGAGAACCGTATCGATATTGTTCTCATCGGCAAATGCATTCAGTTCTTCTTCCGTCTCTGAAGAAGTGTCCAGGATAACTACGCTTCCGCCGCATCTCATCTGCTCAGCCATCGTAATAGCCGTCTTCCTGGCATCCTTGCTGCCCTTGTCATATCCTACGACCGCATCTGCCCCGGGGATCTCAAGCTCCAGTCCCTGCCTCATAAGAGCAGTGATGGCAAGCGACAGTCCCAGAGAGAATCCGACGCACTCCATATCCCTTCCGAAAGCTCCGACTGTCTTGTCATATCTGCCGCCTCCGATGATCGGGAAGCCTACCTCGTAGGTATAACCCTTGAAGATCATGCCGGTATAGTAGTCCTGAGCTCCAAGAAGTCCGGGATCTATAGATACATACTTACCGAAGCCATAGTCGTCGAGCGCATCCTTTATCTCCTCGAGGTTCCTGATAGCATCGAGAGCCTTCGCGTCCGTAAACCTTGCCCTGATCTCGTCCGTTATCTCGAACGATCCCGTGGACTCGGAGAACATGAGAAGAGTCTTTCGATCGTCATCCGAGAGAGAGAGGTCCCTGGCGACACGGTCGATCGTTACGGAATCCTTAGCCATGATGGCGTCCCTGATCTTACTCTGTGTGGCTTCGTCAAGGCCCATCTGCTTTACGGCGCCTTCAAAAAGACCGACCTGGCCGATACTTACCTGAAGGTCCCCGATACCTACTTCAAGGGCTGACCTGATGGCCATCGCGATGATCTCCGCGTCGGAATCGGATCCCGATACGCCCATGAGCTCGACTCCGGCCTGCGTGAACTCGCTCTGCTTTCCTCCTCCAGCCTGGTTATAGCGGTACATGTTCTCTATGTAGCTTATGCGGAGAGGAAGCTTGTCCTTCGCAAGCGTCGCGGCGTATCTTGCCGCGGGGATCGTACCGTCGTATCTGGCGCACAGGAGCCTTCCCTTTGAATCGGTGAGCTTGTAAAGATCCTCTTCCTTTACGAAGCCGGGATCCACATAGATGTCGCAGTACTCGTAGCCGGGAGTCTCAATTTCCGTGTAACCATGATGGATATACAGATTCCTCAGCTTGTTTTCGGCATCTTTTTTGAATGCGCACACTTCGGGGAGCGTGTCGCAAAATCCGTCGGGCGTATAGAATTTGTTACCCATAATGTTTACCTCCGTTCGATAAAATTCTTTAGCGCGCTAAAGAGCACGAAATGATTATAATCGTGTTCGGAGATAATGTCAAATCACTTATTTATGGTATTTCTCACCATTTGCGATCTTAAAACCCCGATAAACCTGTTCAAGGAGTATAAGTCTGGTCATCATGTGAGTCATCGTGATGTTGCCGAAAGCGACCCTTCTGTCGGCTCTTTTCACCACCGAAGGATCGAGACCGTTGCTGCCGCCTATTACAAGAGTAAGAACAGAACCGCCTTTTTCTATATCCGATATCATCTTTTTGGAGAATTCCTCCGATGTCAGAAGATCACCGTGAAGATCCGCCGCCCATACCACATCGGAAGGGCCGATCTTAGAAAGGATCGCCTCGCCCTCTTTTGCAAGCGCCCTGTCAACGGGGATCGTATCGGGACTGTCGGGAACTTCTATGATCTCTACTGATGCATATTTGGAAATGCGTTTTTTATACTCGTCGATACCTGCGGCCAGCCACTTTTCCTTTATCTTTCCGGGAGATACGATCCTTATCTTCATAAGATCTCCGTCACCGTAGTTGGTTCGTGGCGGTTGGCGACCTTGATCGAATAATCCCTGCCCTGTATAAGCGAATGCCTGGCAAGGTAATCAACGGAAGCGTGATAAGCCTTCTCGGGAGTGTTGTTATTCTCGCTCAGATGCCCGAGTATAAAATCAGAGGTTCCCTTAGCGATAAGATGCATCATCATGTCGGCACAGTCGTCGTTGCTCAGGTGTCCTTTATCGCCCGCTATCCTGACCTTCAGGTCCTCGGGGTACGATCCGAACGCGAGCATCCTCTGATCATAGTTCGACTCCAGAAGGACAGTATGCGCACCGACCGCAAATTCCCTGATGTCCTCGGTGATATGACCGAGATCCGTCATTACCGCGCAGGACCTTCCCTTGTAATCTATCCTGTAGCATACCGAGCCGCCGGCATCGTGAGGGGTCGGACAGCAGCTGACCGTAAGGTCCGGATTAAGGGCGACGCTCCCGCCTTCCCTTATCCTTATGTCCTCGGTCATAGGATGCGGCTTAACAAATTTCCTTGCCAGATATCTGTGTGAAAACTCGGTCGCGTAGAGCCTGACCGGGTATTTTCTTATAAACACGTCAAGAGCTCCGATATGGTCGGAGTGAACGTGAGTAATGAATATGTCGTCTATATCTTCGGGGGCAGTCCCTACCGCTTCCAAAGCGGCTACCAGATGCTTGCAGTTCTTACCGGCATCGATGAGGATATTGGTATCGCCTGCTTTTATTAAAGTGGAATTACCGCTGCTTCCGCTATAGAGTGGAATGATGGAAAAATCGGACATTATGCCTCCATGTCCTGCTCAAAGCCGTTTTCGTCTTCCGTTCTGCAGATAGATGCACCCAGTGAATTCAGCTTCTGTACGATATTCTCGTAGCCTCTGTCGATCTTCTCCGCATGATTGATGTATGTCCATCCGTTTGCTGCCAGAGCCGCACATACCAGCGCAGCACCTGCTCTCAGGTCCGTAGCGTTTACGCTTGCGCCCTTGAAAGTCTCGATACCTTCTATAAGTGCGATGCGGTCGAATATATTGATGCTCGCGCCCATCTTGGTGAGCTCGGGGATATACTGGAAACGGTTCTGCCATACGTTCTCGTGCATCTTGCTTATGCCCTTGGACATGCAAAGCAGAACGACAGCCTGAGGCTGGAGATCGGTCGGGAATCCGGGATAAGGGGATGTCTTTATGTTCGTACCCGTGATCTTTGTATTCTCGTATCTGGCAACCCTTATCGTATCATCGCCTTCCTCGATCAGATATCCCATCTCACGCATCTTGGTGGACAAAGGCTCCATATGCGTGGGGATCATGTTATGAATGGTCACGTCTCCGCCCGTTACAGCGGCGGCGATCATATAGGTTCCGGCCTCGATCTGGTCGGGGATTATCGAATAGGAGAAATTGCCGGGAAGGACGGGTACGCCTTTGATCTTGATCGTATCCGTACCTGCACCCTTTATCCTTGCACCCATGGCATTCAGGAAGTTTGCCACGTCAACGATATGGGGCTCCTTGGCCGCATTGATTATCGTGGTATTGCCCTGGGCCTTAGTAGCAGCGAGCATGACATTGATGGTCGCGCCGACGCTGGCGATATCAAAGAACACCTTTGCTCCGCGGAGAGGATCAGCCGTAAGGGTTATGATGCCTCCGACCACGTCTTCGGGCGAGGCGCCGCTCGCGCCCATAGCCTTAAACGCCTTAAGATGAAGATCTATGGGGCGCTGTCCGAAATTACATCCTCCGGGCATGCTGAGGGATGCCTTTCCGCATCTTCCCAGAAGCGCGCCGAGAAGATAATAGGAAGCCCTTATCTTGGATACGGCTCTTCCCGTTGCTTTATATGTGTTGATGGATCTGGGATCGATCTTTAATACAAGAGAACCCTCGGGTGCAGTCGATACATCGATACGGGCTCCGAGGAGCCTGCAAAGATCGATCATTACATGCACGTCCGAGATGTCGGGGACATTCTCGAGCGTACACTCTCCGTCTATCATCATCGATGCGGCCAAAACGCCCAGTACAGCATTTTTGCTGCCGCTTATATTCACATCGCCTTTTAAGGGCTTTCCGCCCTCAATCCTGTACGAATACGGCTTCAATAACAGTCACTCTTCCTCGTTTGGTTTGCTCTGCACGGGCAGAGGCGCAGTCTCGTCAAGAACCTTTCTTACCGCAGACTCGCTACCATTATACATTTTTATGCTCTCATTTGCATCTGCTTTTGCATTGCCTTTGTCTTCCGTTCCCGTACTCCTCGGGAGGATCTGTGCAGTCAGTATCTTTCTGGCCTCTTCCTTATCCAGCGCTCCGATGGCGGATACGGGTTCGGGTTCCTTTTCTTCCTCGAGTTCCTTCATGAGCGCGCGGCTGATCTCGGGGGCTTTCCTTACGGATCTGGGATCAGAAGAAGCCTCGTTATCCTCTGCCTCTTCGACCTCATCGTCAAAGCCTTCATCATTTTCCCCGTCAAAAAAGTCATCTCCCTCGTCTTCGACATAAAGGAGTTCCTCAGTAAGCTCGTCAAAGCGTTCCTTTCCGAGCGCTGTCAGGAAATCTGCGAGATTCCTGTCATGAGCAGTCTTCTCGCCGGCAGGGGTCTTCTCGTAAAGAGCCGCCTTCTCCTCGACTTCGTCATATCCTGCAGATCTTATGAATTCTGCAGCCTGGACTCCTATAAAGTCCGCTGCGCCACGGTAATACTGCTTTTCGCTTACGATACCCGTATTCGCATCATCAAACACGCTGTCGAAAACGGTCTTGGCCTTGGGGAGCATAAAGGTAAATGTCGATCCGCTCTTCTCGGTGCTGGCCGTAACGCTTATGTCGCCGTCGTGCATGTCGGATACGTCCTTGGCAATGGCCAGTCCTATTCCCGAACCGCCGACAGCTCTCGAACCGGAATTGTCCACACGATAGAATCTCTCGAAAAGATGGGCGATATCCTTCTGCGGGATACCGCGGCCGTTGTCGCTTACCTGAACGCCCACTCTCTCCTCGATCGATACCACGCTTACGGTGATCGTGTCGGGATCGGTCTTACCGTCGTAGCTTATATACTTGACCGCATTAGTGAGAAGATTGATTATGACTCTCATTATGAGGTTAGAGTTACCGAAGATCAGATGATGTCCGTCGCAGTTCTCGCATCTGATATCGACCTTGTCGCGTCCGGGGTAGTCGTTCAGATTGGCGATGGCCCGCGCGATGGTCTCCTCGAGGTCGATTATGTTCATGCGGACGCTCTGGGATGCCATTGACAGTATGAGGAAATCCTGAACGATATCCTGCATCCTCACGGAATTGGCGATGATCCTGTTGCCCCACTTCTTTATCTGGTCGTAATCGGGCATCTTATCGGGAGTTATGCTGTTAACAAAAGCTTCAGATGCCCTTATGACGGTAAGCGGGGTCTTCAGTTCGTGAGAGACATTGGCAGCCAGATCCTTCTGTCTCCTCTCATCGTCCTTTATCTGGGTGATATCGTCGATGATAACGATATCGAGCTTCTCGTCGCCTATGGTCTCGTGAAGTATCTTGATCTCGTATATCGTCCTTCCGGTGACATAGTTGGCTCTTATCACGCTGTCCTCATTCTCGATATTCAGGAGATAATCGGACTTCAGATGGTTATTCTCGCCGTAAGCCGACAGAAAAGCATTGATATCCCTGGGAACCTTCTTCTGATCTCCGAGAAAATCCTTCAGGTCGAACAGTGTGCCGTTCGAATACACGGCACCGTTGGCATCATAAGCGATAACGCCCAGATTAAGATAATCGATGATAAGTGTCTGGATCTTGCCCTCGTAGGTCTCCTTTTTCCCGGATTCCGTCTCTTTCTTGGGTGACAGCTTGATGCCGATAAAATAACCGATCAGAAGAAAGAGCAGACAGAATATGATCCCAAGTGCCAAAAGAGCAACCGAATTCCCGGACAAGATATCGGTAATGGAAAGATACATAGAAAGACTGCCTGAGGATCAGGTAAGATCCTTGGGGAAATAATAGCCGGAGCCGCGTCTTGTAAGGATATACTTATACTTGGGCTGGAAGGGTTCGATCTTCTTTCTCGTCCTTCTTACGGTAACATCGACCGTTCTGACATCGCCCGAGAATGCGTAGTTCCAGACCTTGGAAAGCAGTTCGTCTCTGGAACACACTCTGCCGGCATTGGTCTCAAGATACTGTACCAGCTTGAATTCATTCGAAGTAAGGTCACAGCTCTCGCCGTTTACGAATACCTGCATGGCATCGTTATCGATCACGAGCTCGCCGTCGCAATATACATGCTTATTGCCTGAAGCGCTGTCATCAGTGGAAGCGGCAGGTGTGGAGGATCGCTTAAGAAGCGTCTTTACCTTCTCAACGAGCAGAGCCGGGTCAAAGGGCTTGCTCATATAATCGTCGGCACCTCTTCTCAGAGCCTCGATGGCA
>JAFZWN010000100.1 GCA_017617295.1 Clostridiales bacterium
AAGATTTTACCACAATGAGGGCTCAAGTGGTACAATAAGTAAGTTCATCTGCCTTTTGGGACGGATAATCATATTGGAAGGTATATTATGATAAAGAAGATACTTGTTGCATTTCTGATCTCAATGATCCCCTTGATAGAGCTTAGGGGCGCACTGCCTTTTGCTCTTCTCGTAGGGCTTCATCCCGTTATAGCCTATGCCGTCTGTATCATAGGCAATATGCTCCCGGTCCCGGTCATCTTCTTCTTTGCAAGAAGAGTCCTCGAGTGGGGAGCTGATAAGAAGTTCATCGGAAAGTTTTTCTCGTTTTGCCTCAAAAAAGGTCATAAGGGCGGAGAGAAGCTTCTGAAAAAGGCAGGAAAGGGCGGTCTTTTTGTGGCGCTCCTGCTGTTCGTAGGTATCCCGCTTCCCGGCACAGGCGCATGGACAGGCACGCTGGCTGCGAGCCTGCTCGATATGGATTTCAAGACGAGTGTTGCCGCCGTCATGCTCGGAGTCATACTGGCGGGTATCATCATGGGCATACTGTCTTTCTGCGGCATCAGCCTTCTTTCCGATTCCGAATTCATCAAAAACCTTGCGCAGAGCTTCAACTGATCAACGGAGGATCATTTCTTGAAGAGCTTTATCGTTAATAAGGATCAGAACGGTCTTCATGTGGTAAAAGTCAGCACGGAAGTCTTTCCGGGACTTAAGGCGGCCGATCTTTATAAGGCATTAAAGCACAAGGATATAAGGATAGACGGGAAGAAGATCTCGTCCGACGTGAAGGTGACCGAAGGCCAGGAGGTCCAGGTGTGGCTTCCCGACAGCCTTTTTGACGGCGAAGGGGATAAGGTCGTTATCAAAAAGGACCCCGATTATAAGATAGTCGCCGAGACTGACGGGCTTCTCATCGTTAACAAGAGACAGGGACTTCCCGTGCACAGCGGAAAGAATACCGGTGAGCAGAATCTCATCGATATAATAAGAAGGGATACCGGCAACAGGTCCCTAGAACTCGTCCACAGGATAGACATGAATACCGGCGGCATGGTCATGCTCGCCAAGAACAAGGACTATCTCGAGGATGCTATCGAACTGTTCCGTAAAGATCTTGTCACCAAGAGATACAGATGCCTTGTCCTGGGAGTGCCCGAGGGCGGAGAGACCGTTCTTTGTAAGGATGATGCTATAATGAACGAAGTCAGCGCATTCCTGGAAAAGACCCGGAGCGGCGAGGTCTATGTCCATGATACCGAGCATCCCGGAGATCTTCCGATCACTACCAGATACAGGGTGCTCCAGGTGTTTAAGGGAGCAGGTCCCGAGGGGACCGATGTTTCAGAGATCGAATGCGAGCTCGTTACCGGAAGGACACATCAGATAAGAGCGCAGTTCGCACACCTCGGTCATCCTATAGTAGGGGACGGCAATTACGGAAGGAATAAAGATAATCTTTTCTTCAAGAGAAAAGACGGCGGAAGGGTAAGATATCAGCAGCTCTTTGCGACTTCTCTCCTTCTGGGAAAGATCCCGGTTACAAATTCGCACCATGTGCTTTCCGGAAGGAACTTTACCACGGAACCGCGGTATGAGGCGGTCATAGTAACAGGAAAGAAGAGGAACGGGAATGGCAGATAACAGACCTATCGGCGTATTTGATTCCGGTATCGGAGGACTTACGGTCCTTAGAGAGATCATAAAGACGCTTCCCGGCGAGAGCACGGTCTACTTCGGTGATGACGGAAGAGCGCCTTACGGATCCAAATCCCACGATACGATAATAAGGTATTCGCTTCAGGACATGCTCTTTTTGCAGGAGAAGGATGTCAAGATGATCGTTATCGCTTGCAATACCGCGAGTACCCATGCTTATGAGATGCTCTCTAAGCATTCAAAGGTTCCCGTGATAGAAGTAGTCACTCCCGGTGCAGAGTGTGCGGTACGTGCGACCATGACCGGAAGGATAGGCATAATCGCCACGAACGCCACGGTAAGTTCGGGCGCATATGAGACGGCCGTCAAGGACAAGGCCGGAGAACTGCTCTCCCGCGGCGAGAATAAAAAGGCGATGAAGTCCCTGAGTGTGATCCAGCAGGCATGCCCGCTGTTCGTATCCCTTGCCGAAGAAGGCTGGTGGGACGATGAGATCGCATATCTCACCGCGAGAAGATACCTCAAGGACGTAAAGGATTTCGGCGTCGACACGCTGGTGCTCGCTTGCACGCACTACCCGCTCCTGGCAAAGACGATAGCAAAGGTCATGGGCGATAAGGTGACCCTGATCAATTCCGGCGTAGCGGTAGCTTCAAAGGTGGCACAGATCATCTCGGAGAACGGGATGGCTTCGGACGGGATGAACGTTACGAGGGAATTTTATACGAGCGACGATGCCGAGAGGTTTGAGAACGTGGCAGCCCCTTTCCTGGGATCCGGACTTCCCAGAGGTACCGTAAAGCATACGGTAGACAGATATGATATATCGGAGTTCCTGTGAAAAGAGACATAAGGATACATTCGAACGCATATGAGACTCCCTTAAAAACTGCCGCCATTGTGGACATGACGGATGCTGTCTTTCATGCCGCGTGGGCTTCGAAAGCCGATGACGGCGATGTCTCCTCATTCAGACTGGATCTGGACAGGAGTAGCGGAGTCGTCACGCTTATAAGGACGGGTTCTGTCAGTTCAAGGCTCATCTTCGATACTTCCAAAGAGACGGAAGGCACCGTGGGGACGCCTTTCGGAACATTTGATGTCAGGATAAGGACAGATTATATAAATATGCCTTCCCTGATGGATAACTGTTTTACGATCAGCTATACGCTCTTTACGGGTGAGCAGGGCGAAGGCAACCTCTTTAAAATCGAGCTCCTTTAAATTATAATCTCCCTGTAGGACATATTTTGGTTAGCGGGTTTTTTATCTTTTATGAGACTTGAAAGGTCTTTAAACACCAGGCGCAATATTATCGCGGGCGAGATCGACAAGGCAGTGGGCATAGTATGCCCTTTTGTTGTGCGTACCCTGATCATCAAGATCATAGGCATCGATTATCTAGGACTCACGAGCCATTATTATTCCATTTTGCAGATGCTGAACCTCGTGGAGATGGGATTCGGTACAGCTCTGGTATACAGCATGTATGCACCGATCGCCGAGAACCGCGACGATACCATAAATGCGCTGGTGCTCTTCTATAAGAAGATCTACAGGATCCTCGGCTTTATAGTGGTGGCGCTGGGACTGGCATTTACACCGTTTCTTCGGATCACCATCAAAGGCGATATCCCGCAGGATATAAATATCCATTTTCTCTATCTGATATATCTTCTTAATGCTGTAGTCCAGTATTTTGTCTTCCCGGAGAGGAAGGCTCTTCTGAACGCCCACCAGAAGGATTCGGTGACGAGCCTTTATCATGCGGCCACTCAGTTTGCCATGTATATCCTGCAGGCGATATTCGTGGTGCTTTCAAAGGATTACTACCTGTATGCACTGATGCTGCCTTTATCTTCCCTTGTCTACAGTATCATCGTCGGGATGAAAGTCGGAAAGATGTATCCGCAGTATAGAGGCGGCGGCAGTCTGGGTGAAAAGGAGCTGGCCGGGATAAAAAAACAGACGGCCGGCCTCATGATCAGGAAGGTCGCGATGCTGTCGAGAAATTCCTTTGACGCATTCTTCGTATCGTTTTTCCTGGGTCTTCGTATGAGTGCCATATATGCCAATTACTATTACATAATGGATTCAGTCATCATGATAATAGCGGTCGTCAAGACTTCGATGGCAGGCGGGGTCGGGAATTCCGTCGCGATGGAGACAAAGGAGAAGAACCTCTCCGACATGAACAGGATCAATTTTCTCTTCATGTGGCTGTCAGGATGGTGCGGAGTCTGCCTTTTATGCCTGTACCGGCCGTTCATGATCCTTTGGGTAGGAGAGGATATGACTCTCGGACCGGGTATCACCGTCATGTTCGCGCTGTATTTCTATATCCTCAAGATGAGCGATATCAGGACTCTTTATTCCGAAGCCGCGGGCGTCTGGTGGCAGGCCAGATACATATCTGTCTTTGAGGCCGTGACAAATCTCGTTCTTAATATAGTACTGACTTCCTTTATGGGCCTTTATGGTATAATATTGGCGACAATGATATCGTATTTGGTGTTCAACTTCGGGGGCGGAGCAGTTATTTTATACAGGGAATATTTTACCTCGGGAAGGCTTTCTTCCTACATATTGTCTCACGTAAAATATCTTGCCGTCTTTATAGCGGCTTGTGCAGTAACATATCTTATCGGAAGCTTTATCCCGTTTAAAGGGATCGCCGGGCTTCTTATGACGGGTGCGGTCTGTCTTCTGATCCCGAACATCGTATATTTTTGTGTTATGAGAAAAGACGAGAATTATGAGGGCGGAATGGACCTTGTAAAAAGGCTGGTGAAAAGATGAATATCTCCATATTGGACTGCACATTGAGAGACGGCGGCTGCGTGAACGGGTTTGATTTTGAAGGGGACCTCATGAGGTCTGTGGCAAGAGCCGTAAGTAACGGCCGTGCCGAATATATCGAACTGGGTTACCTTGACAGCAGAAAGGGAAATTCCGAAGACAGCAGCTGCTTCTGCGATATGAATGCCTATTCGGGTACTTTTGAGCCGAGGCCTTCTGACGATAAGTGCATGAGATTTCTTATGATAGATCAGGGCAAGTTCTCTCCGGAGGATCTCCCGGTAAGATCTTCCGATACCGCCGACGGCATCAGGATATGTTTCCGTAAGGATAAGATCGGTAAGGCTTTGGAGGATGCACGTCAGATCGCTTCCAAGGGATATGAGATCTTTATCCAGCCCATGATATGCACGAGATATACTGATGAGGAATTTACTGATCTTATAAAGATGACCGAAGAAGCTGTTCCGTCATACAGTGCTTTCTATATCGTTGACAGCTTCGGCGAGCTTGACGAGAAGGAAGTCGCTGACCGTGTGCTCCTTGCCGACAGATATCTGGGAGAAGGCAGGAAGATCGGCGTTCATACACATAACAACAGGGGACTGTGCTTCGAGCATGCCAGAAGGGTGACGGGGCTTACCCTGTCCCACGACGTGATCATCGACTGTACGCTCCGCGGGATGGGCAAGGGCGCAGGCAATCTTCCGACGGAAGTCCTCGCGGAATTCCTGTCCGACGAGTTCGGAATGGACTACAGAAACGATATCTTCACGAAGACGTCGGACCTTTATATCGCTTCTTATCAGGATCACTATACCTGGGGCGATTCCGAGGAGTACCGCCTGAGCGCCAAATACAGCGTGACTCCGAGCTATATCAAGATGATCATGGAGAAGTATGAGCCTGATATCAGTTCTCTCGAAGAGATCATATCCGGAATACCTCCCGAAAAGAGGGATGCATTCGATCCCGAATTTGCCAGGAAATATTGCGACGGTTTCTTTGCGCTCCGGAGGGCCGATTGATGGATCTTCTTGATGCGAGAGGATATGAACTGACGCTGAGCCTTGAAGGCCCGGGTGAAGGAACTATCCTCTATCTGGGATCAGAGATCCCCGATCACCCCGAAGAAGAATACGATGAAGACAGATATGTAAAGAGCCATATCCAAGATCAGGCTTTCAAAGGTGCTTTTAAAACAGCCCTTAAGGACAGCGGGATCAGAAAGACCGGATTGAGGCTGCGCGCGAGGATCCCCGAAGGTTCCGTCCTTAAGCTCAATATCTGTGACGATATGTTTTTTGATATCAGTTCCCCTGACGGCCATGTCGACGAGATCTATAACGTAGCTGATATCCTGACAAAGGAAAAGGAATACCTGAGCAGGATCAGAGGGATACTCTATTCGACGCTCGCGGAAGTAGACCGTATCTGCACGCGTAACGGGATACCTTATTATCTTGTTTTCGGCGGACTTCTCGGGGCGCTTAGATATGACGAGATGATCCCCTGGGATGATGATGCGGATATCGCCATGACCAGAGCGGATTATATGAGGTTCCGCGAAGCTGCCGCCCGTGAGATGAGTCCGGACTGGACTGTCGTCGACTTCAGCGAGATAGGAGAGGATGTTTTCCTGGATTTCATGTGCAGGGTCGTCTATAAGAAAGAGAGGATACCCTGCAATATCTTCCGTAAGGCCGGAGCCAAGTGCAGAAAAGATGTTTCCGAGGGTATATCCATGGATATCTTTATCCTTGATAATGCTTCCGATAAAAAGTGGCAGCATAAGATGCAGATGTTCATGGTGAGGACGGTTTACGGAATGGCTATGGGTCACCGGGCATATATCGATCCCGGAGAATATAAGATCAGGGATAAAAAGACTCAGATAGCGGTAAAGGTCCTTCCGAAGATAGGAAAGCTCTGTAAGACAGAAACGCTCTTTAAGATGCACGACCGGATCTGCACCAGATACAACAAAAAGGATACACGCGACTATTTTATGTCTAACGGTTTCCTGCCTTTTATCCATACCAGATACGAGAAAAAATGGTTCGCTCCGGGCAAGAGAGTGACATTCGGACCGTTGAATGTCATGGCACCGGTCGAGACCGAGGCTTACCTTAAGAGAGCTTATTACGACTACTATCACTTTGTTCCGATGGAGAAAAGAAAGTCTCAGCACAGCGCGGAAGCTGACGGGGTATTCTGATGAAAGTATCCGTGGTAATACCTGTCTATAATGTCGGTCCATATATCGGGGATGCAGTCAGGAGCGTTTGTGATCAGACGTTTTCCGATCTTGAGATCATCGTTGTGGATGACTGCGGGACAGATGATTCCATGGACAGGGTACGTAGGATCGCCACTGAAGATCCGAGGATACGTATCATCAAAAACCCGCATAATCTCGGACTGGCCGGAGCGAGGAACAGAGGCCTCAGTGAAGCTGCCGGTGATTATGTATATTTTCTCGACGGAGATGACATGATCGTCCCGGATGCGATCTCAAAGCTTTATGAGAAGACGGTCGCAGACGATACGGATGCGGTAGTCTTCGAGGCTGATTTCATATACGAAAACGATGAACTGAAAGAGAAGTTCAAAAGTAATCCCGCCAGGTTCAAAGGTGATTACGAAGGCGTATACGAAGGGCGGGAGCTCTTCGTCAAATGGATGGATCACTGGGACTGGATGCCCTCGCAGCCGAGATTCTTTTATAAGAGGTCTTTCCTTACGGATAATACGATCCGTTACCGGGATGGCATGCTTCACGAAGACGAGATATTCACTTTCGATGTGCTCATGAATGCCAAAAGCATCGAAGTCATCAAGGAACCTTACTTTATCAGACGCTTCAGAGCATCTTCCATAATGACGGGAGGTGTATCAAAGCGTAATGTCGACGGGTGTCTTCAGATTCTTAAGAGAGTCCGTGATGAGAAGGCGAAGACCGGCGATAATAGACTTAAGGATGCCTTCGATTTCTATTCTCAAAAGATAGCTGCCAACGCGAGAGGGAAGATAGGAGCGATCGAAGGCTATAAGCCCGAAGTGTCGGTCATAATCCCGGTATATAATGACGAGCCGTATCTTAAGGAATGCATAGGAAGCGTTACGGAGCAGAGCATGAACGATCTTGAGATAATAGCCGTGGACGACGGTTCGACGGACGGTTCATGGAAGCTTCTGGAGGAACTGAGCCTTAGAGAGCCCAGGCTCCGGATGATCCGTCACGAGAAGAATAGAGGGCAGTCAGCCGCCCGTAATACGGCAACGGATATGGCAACAGGCAGATATATATATTTCCTGGATGCCGACGATCTGATCCTTCCAGAGACCTTTGAGGAACTGCTCGCCGTCGCCGGCAGGGACAAAGCCGACGTGGTGGCTTTCGGACATAAGCAGTTTACGGATGATCCCCGTTTTGAGAAAGCCGCCTCGGGCGTCCTGTTCTCCTACGAAGGGATGGAAGGTACCGGAACGGGAAAGGAGATCTTCTCTCGCTGCGTCATGAAGGAGAACCTGTCGCCGAGCGTCCCGACATATTTTATAAAAAAGAGCTTTATCGATTCTGAAGGGCTGTCCTTTATCGAAGGGATAATTCATGAGGATATCGGATATATCTATCAGATGCTCACGAGATCTTCCGTAACCACTCTGGTCGCCAAAGCATATTTCCTGAGAAGGATCAGGGGCGGTTCGACAGTCACGTCTATCCCCGACCGGAGAAAGTTTGAAGGATATATCAGGAGTTTCCTAGTATCTTACGAACTTGACGGGAATACTTCCGAGCCTGCGGTCTTGAAGTGGAGAAAGGATGTCTTCGGAAGGATCAGGCAGCTCTATCTCGAGGCGGGGAACGATGTCGCAGGCGAAGCATCGGCATCTGTTTCCGAGACCGTTCAGAGCGTCTTTGATGTACTGAAGCTTATTGCTCCTCCGGAAAAGGAGGCGGAAATAGTACTCGGCGAAGAGACATTACGGATCATCAGGGAACGCGGAGAGATCTATATCTGCTCCGACGGACAGTATGCCAACAGGATGATAGATATGGCGGCTTCCTTTGATGTTGTCATAAAGGGCATGATAGTATTTGATAAGAAGAGAAGAGCGCTTCGGGGGATCCCGGTCCTGACGTTCGATGAGATATCCGACAGGGATATACCGGTACTTCTGACCATTTCTCATTTCACGCGGGAAAGATACCGCGAAGCCCTGAAGCTTCTGGGCATGAAGACCATCCTGGATCCGGGGGAAGGATTTTGATATGAGTATCGTTTGCAGCTGCTTAAATGATATCAGGAATGCCATTCATTCGGATGAGATAAAGGCCGTCAGTTTTGACGTGTTCGGAACGCTTCTTCTCCGCCCCGTCAAAAGGGAGACCGATGTCTATTTCCTTCTCGGAAAGACATACAGGGAACTTACCGGGAGCAGGAGTGATTTCAGGACACTGAGGATAGAGGCGGACGCGATACTCCGCCGCCGAATTATATCCGGTGAGATAACAAAAGAGGATATAACCTTAGCCGAGATATACGAAGTAATGAGCGGCGAGATGGGAGTATCCCGCGAGGCTGCCGATAAGCTCGTGAAGGCAGAGTGCGATCTGGAAGTCAAGCTCGCGTGCCCGAGAAAGAGCGGAAGGATGCTTCTGAAAGAGGCTCTGGCCTCGGGTAAGAAGACTTTCCTTACAAGCGATATGTATCTGCCTTCCGATACGATAAGAAGGATGCTCAGTAAGTGCGGTATCGATACTTCTGCGGATCTTTTTGTCTCGTCGGAACTTGGACTTCGTAAGATCACTGGAAACTTATACAGATACGTGGCGGAGCAGACCGGATACGATCCCGGATCCATCCTTCATATAGGCGACAATCCCGGGAGCGATATAGATATTCCGGAAAAGCTCGGATTTCGGACCGTATATTTCCCTTCGACGGAGAGCCTTTACGAACAGAACGGGTTCCTCATTCCGGCACGTAAATTCTGCAGCGCATCAACGGATCTGGAAGCCTCAAGGAGCACGGTACTCTCGGGGATCAATGAGCAGATGACGGCCAATCATTATTTCGACGATCCGTTCAGGCCGTTTATCCCGGATTCCGCATATAACTGCGATCCTTATCTTGTAGGATACGGCGCACTGGGATCCGAAGTCTGCGCTCTGGTAAGGTGGCTGGCTTCCAAGGCAAAGGATGACGGATTGAAGAAGATCATGTTCCTGAGCCGTGACGGATACCTTCCGATGCTCGCATATGATATGCTCCGCGAAATTGATACCGGTCTTCCGCCTTCGGATTATCTTCCGGTATCGAGACTGTCGGTCCTCCCGGCTATGTTCTCGGGACCGTCGGATCTTATTACATTGCCTGTCGATCCCTCTTACCATACATATGAGAGTATCCTGAAGCTGCTCGGATTCTGCTGCCGTGACGGTCTTACCGTATCCGATATAATGCCCGGAGCCGACTCGGCTTCCAAACTCACAAGGGGCACTTTGACAGAGTTTATCTCAGCCTTTATAAGAAACGGCTATGACCGCAGTAAACATGAAGAGGCGGTCGGGATCATAAGAGACTATATGCTCGCAAAAGGCATCGGAGATGATACGGGACTGTTCGATATGGGCTATTCCGGGCGTAATATCGCCGCGATAGCATACGCGACCGGCAAACACCCGAAAGCATATTATTTCCATAAGGATCCTTCGCAGTGCCTCATGTACGAGCAGCTGTCGGGGATCAGGATAGACGCTTTTATAGACATGAGCCTTCAGATGGAATCCACCATCAGGGAGTATTCGTATCTTGAGGCCGCTCCTTCGTGTATAGGTTATACAAAGGATAAGACCGCCCTGTTCGACTGCGGTCCCGCCGAAGGCTACTCCAAGACTGCCGTAATGATGCAGAAAGGCGCTCTCGATCACGTCAGCGATTTCCTTTTTACTTTCGGTGATCTTCTCGATATAGTAAAGGGAAGGAATACCGAGGCCTCTATACCGTTTGAGTCCTTTATCAGATTTACCCCTGATCCCGATCTTAAGATGTATGAGGATATTCTTATAGATGATGAGCTCTGGGGCGGGCGGCGCGATATAGATCT
>JAFZWN010000101.1 GCA_017617295.1 Clostridiales bacterium
ATGGTCGGCGTGATCTATTTCTCTATGACTTATATAGTTCCGCATATGTTCATAAACAGCTATTTCTACCACAGGTTCTGGTATATGTTCCTGATCCTTGCAGTTCTTGTCTGGTTCGTACTTGCACATATGGCTTTCGGTGAATTCAATAAACGGTTTAAACTTGCTTATTTCCTTAATACATATGTTGCGGTAGTTATGTATGTATGGGTCATCGGTCTTCTCTGCATCAATATCAAGTTCAATAACTATATTGATACCACGCTCTTTATGACCGTGTCTCTTATGGTGCCTATATGTCTTTATGTCAATCCGCTGGAATATCTTCTGATAACCTTGATATGCAACGGATTGATGGTGACCATAATGTACAGGTCATATGCCGTCTTTCAGATGATCGAAAGAAACACATTCCTGAATTTCACTGTCTTCTCGATATTCCAGCTGATCATCGGAGTCATCATCCTTTATACCAAATACAGCCTTCATAAGGTCATTGTCGAGGAAAGCAAGCAGCATAAGGAGATAGAGATACTTAACAAGGCTCAGAACAGTTTTTTCTCGAACATGAGCCATGAGATCAGGACTCCTATCAATACCATTATCGGTCTTAACGAGATGATCCTTCGAGAGGATGTAAGTGACGAAGTCCTGGAGGACGCCGCGAATATCAAGTCGGCAGGTAAGCTCCTTCTGAACCTTATCAACGATATACTCGATATGTCGAAGTTTCAGTCCGGCAAGATGCAGCTCCTTTCCGTTCCTTATCAGACAGGTGATATGCTCTCGGATATCGTCGGAATGATGTGGATAAGAGCGAAGGAGAAGAAACTGGAGTTCAAGGTGGATGTATCTCCGGAGATCCCGGCGGAACTGGTCGGCGATGAAGTCAGGATAAAGCAGATCCTCATAAATATAATCAATAATGCCATCAAGTACACCAAGGAAGGTACGGTGTCTCTGTCGGTGCAGTGTGAGATGCAGGACAGTAAGATCTGTAAGATGATCTATACAGTGACAGATACCGGCGTAGGTATAAAGACCGAGGATATCCCGTATCTCTTCTCGGCATTTAAGAGAGTAGACGAAGATTCAAATAAGCATATCGAAGGTACAGGACTCGGACTATCCATCGTTAAGCAGCTTGTCGATCTGATGGGCGGCAAGGTCAACGTTAACAGCGTATATACAAAGGGTTCAACATTCATAGTCGAGATCCCTCAGATCTCTGAGGGTGAAGGTAAGGTAGGCGAATACAATTTCGATAAGAGCAGATCCATAGGTCATAAGGATGATTATCTTCCCAAGTTCGTTGCTCCCGAAGCCAGGATACTTGTCGTGGATGATAACGAGTCCAATCTTATGGTAGTCAGTAAGCTCCTCCGCGATACCAAGGTAAGGATCGATACCGTGACGAGCGGTGCCGATGCACTTCGCAAGACTCTGAATATCAGATACGATGTGATCTTTATGGACCATCTTATGCCTGAGATGGACGGTATAGAATGCAGAAGAAGGATAATCGACCAGACGGGCGGCAGGAGCAGAGATACAAGTATCGTTATCCTTACCGCAAATGCCGATGAGGAGAACCGTAAACTGTACAGGCAGGAGAACTTCGACGGATATCTTGTCAAACCCGTAAGCGGTATCGATCTTGAGAATGAGCTTTACAGGCTCCTTCCCAAGGAGATCGTAAGGATAACCGGAAACAGGAGCGAGATCGCTGAAGAGTCGATCTCATGGATGAACGGCAGCCGTAAGAGAAAGAGGGTCATAATAACGACCGAGAGCGTCGCCGATCTTCCGTCCGAGCTTCTTGAAAAATACGATATCGCCGTACTGCCTCATAAGGTAAAGACCTCGGAGGGTATCTTTAAAGACGGCAAGGAGATCGATACCCTCGGAGTGATCAAATATATGGAGGATAACGATAATGTCGTTATGCCGATCCCGCCTAACGTAAAGGAAGTCGAGGAATTCTTTGCCAAGCAGCTTACTAATGCGAATAACATCATCCATATCTCTATCTCGAGCAAGGTGGAAAACAGCGGATACTTCGTAGCGACTGAAGCGGCTAATTCTTTTGATAATGTCTTCGTCATAGATTCGGGACATCTGTCGAGCGGTCAGGGCATAATGGCGATCGAAGCAGCCATTATGGCCGAGAAAGGAAAGAGTCCCGAAGAGATCGTTGACAGGATCAATAAGCTCAAGCCTAAGATCCATACGAGCTTTGTTGTTGATAATCTTGATTTCCTGGCCAGGGCCAAGCAGGTCAGGAAAGGACTGGCAAATGTCGTCAATTCCCTTATGGGAAGACCTGTCCTTGTGCTGAAAAAAGGAAAAATGACTCTCGGTATGATATACTTCGGTTCCAGGACCAACGCATGGAAGAGTTATATCAATACATGTCTGTCGGCCGATAAGGCGATCGATAACAGGTTTCTCTTTGTTACATGCGTAGGTATCACAAAGAGAGAAATGGATTGGATCAGGGAGCAGATCAATAAGAGGATGACTTTCGATGAAGTGTATTTCAGACAGGCATCTCCCGCCATTGCAGTTAACTGCGGGCCCGGTACTTTCGGTCTGCTTCTCCGTGAAAAGGACAAGGAGGACATCGATTAATGGCACAGGCTATCAACTGGTTTCCCGGGCATATGAGAAAAGCCCTGAACGAGACCGCTGAATACCTTAAGTCCGTTGATATGGTCTTTGAGACATGTGATGCGAGGATACCTTTCTCGAGCAGGAACCCCGAACTTGACAGGATCGTAGGCAAGAAACCGAGGATAATCATCCTTAATAAAGCGGATCTGGCAGATCCCGAGAAGACAGATAAATGGGTTTCATACTTTAGAAATTCGGGTACGGTCGCTATCCCTATGACAGCTAATCAGAAAAAAGGGCTCGATAAGCTCGTGTCCGCGAGTGAGACGCTATGTTCCGATATGCTCGAACGCGCCAGAGAGAGAGGACGCGAGGGCAAGACAGTCAAGGTCATGGTAGTCGGAGTCCCCAATACCGGAAAATCCACGCTCATCAATGCGCTGGCAGGGAAGAAGATCGCCGTTACCGGGAATAAACCCGGCGTAACCAGACAGGCCAAGTGGATCAGGACATCAGGCATACTTGATCTTATGGATATGCCCGGAGTCCTCTGGCCGAAGATCGCGACCAGAAGGTGTCAGCTCGTGCTGACGGCTACCGGAGCCGTAAAATCCGAAGTAACGGACAATGTCGAAGTCGCATATGATATATGTAATCTTCTTTGGAAGATCTATCCGTCACTTATGGAGGAAAGATATTGCGTCGACGGAGAGATCATCGAGGGGCAGTATGACGAATACGAGAGGTTCCTTGCAATGGGCAGGAAAAAGGGGTGCCTCATAAGCGGCGGCAGAGTTGATGAGGAGCGTTTTGCAAGACTCCTTCTGGATGACTTGAGAAGCGGCAGGATCGGAAGGATAACGTTGGAAAGCCCTGATAAACCGGAGGGATAAGATGGCAAAGCTCACACAGGAACAGCTTATCGAAAAGTACGAACAGTTAAGCGAATTCGAGAAAATATATCTTTCTAAGGGGATCGATCTGATCGCGGGTATCGATGAAGCGGGGAGAGGCCCTTTGGCCGGGCCGGTTGTCGCCGCAGCATGCATCCTCGATCCTTCCGTCAGGATATTGGGACTCGATGATTCAAAAAAGCTTACCGAGAAGAAGAGAGAGGCGCTCTTTCCGGAGATAAAGGAAAAGGCACTGGCGTATTCCGTAGTGCGAGTCGAAGCCGATGTAATCGATGAGATCAATATCCTGAATGCCACCAAAAAAGCAATGAGGCAATGCGTGGAGGAGTTAAAGGCGTCGGGACATTGCCCCGGGGTTCTTCTGATCGATGCGGTCGATCTGGACGGTACGGGGATAGAAGTCGTTCCGATAATAAAGGGTGATGCCAGGTCGAACTCGATAGCGGCAGCATCGGTCCTTGCCAAGGTTACCAGGGATCACATCATGACGGAGTACGATTCCGTATATCCCGGTTACGGTTTTGCCAAGCATAAGGGATACGGTACTAAAGATCACTATACAGCCCTCAGGGAGCTCGGTATGAGCCCGATACACAGGCGTTCGTTCCTGAAAGTCATGCATTAATGTACTAATAATAGTACACTTTGTCGCAAATTGTCGAAGATTGCGTACATTTGTGTTGAAAAAGTTGTTGACTTTGGTATATCTTAATTGTAGAATCATATCAAAAGTTAAAACAAATGTTTCTGAAGGAGAATACTTATGGCAAAGGCAAAATCCACCAAGGGCGCAGTACAGGCAGTAACCGATCAGAGCGAGAGGAAGAAGGCACTTGAGGCCGCTATGGCTCAGATCGAGAAGCAGTTCGGTCAGGGAGCCGTCATGAGGATGGGCGATCAGACCGTTACCGAGATCGAGACAGTTCCTACCGGAGCACTTACTCTTGATATCGCACTCGGAGTCGGCGGACTTCCCAGGGGAAGGATCATCGAGATCTACGGACCCGAGTCTTCAGGTAAGACAACGGTCGCGCTCCATTGTGTTGCAGAAGCCCAGAAGAGGGGCGGCGTATGTGCTTTTATCGATGCCGAGCATGCTCTTGATGCCGTATATGCCCAGGCTATCGGCGTTGACATAGATAATCTCCTTCTTTCACAGCCTGACTGCGGTGAGCAGGCTCTTGATATCACCGAGACTCTTGTCCGTTCCGGAAGTATTGACGTAATCGTTATCGACTCTGTTGCCGCACTCGTACCCAGGGCCGAGATCGAGGGCGAGATGGGTGATTCCCATGTTGGCCTTCAGGCCAGGCTCATGAGCCAGGCGCTCCGCAAGCTTACTGCCGTTATCGCGAAGTCCGGGACCATCTGTATCTTTATCAATCAGCTCCGTGAGAAGGTCGGCGTTATGTTCGGTAATCCCGAGACTACTACAGGCGGACGTGCACTGAAGTTCTATGCGTCGGTAAGACTTGATGTAAGAAAGACTGAGACTTTAAGAAACGGAACTGATGTAATCGGTTCTCACACCAGAGTCAAGGTCGTTAAGAATAAGGTTGCTCCTCCGTTCAAGGAGGCCGAGTTTGATATCCTCTACGGTAAGGGTGTATCCAAGGAAGGATGTATCATTGATCTTGCCGTCGAGAACAATATTATCGAGAAGAGCGGTTCCTGGTTCGCATATAAGGGACAGAAGATAGG
>JAFZWN010000102.1 GCA_017617295.1 Clostridiales bacterium
ATCATCTACGGATCTGACAATTATGATCTGTTCGACGAACTTCGTAGACATGGGATTAATATCATCGCCTTTCCGAGCAAGACAAATCTTGCATTTAAAAAGGAGGGCAAAGAATGAGTAAATCTCTAAGTAATCACTTTCATGGCACAACCGGCGAACGCAGATTCCTTGCTTCTCAGGGGCAAACTGAAGGTGATATAATCAACGAAAGAGTTCAAGGGCTGGATTTGAGAGAACATCCGGTCAAGTACCAGAGCTCTTTGAGCAAGAGAAAAATCAAAGAGAAGATTAAGAATCGTACCGCTAGCAGAGCTGATTATAAGAAGTTCGATTCTATGAACAGGCTAGCCCAAAGACGCAAAGAAGGCGTTAAGGATTTTTGGAAGCAGGAACGTCGGCGCATCAAGAAAGGAGAACGTACTACCCGTAACTGGACTGCGGAACAACGAAATGCTATTCTTCACAACAACATTCCAAAAGTTAATGGGAAGAGTATGCAAGGTCACCACTCGTACAGTGTATCTAAATATCCGCATTTGGCCAATAAAGGAGAAGCTATTTTTCCTGTCACTTTTGCAGAGCATCTATATGATTGGCATGGTGGTAATTTCCGCAACAGTCTTCCGGGAAAACCATTTACGAGAAAACGCAAAGGAGCATAACCATGAGTGATACAGTAGGAATCAAAATACCCAAGGGAACACCTATAGCTAAATGTGTTCAGATCGTTAGAAAGATCGAACCTTCACTATCTATTTCCGATATCAACTCTCGAATTAATAATGATGAGTATGTTTTGTCCTATGACTATACAGATGATGACGGAATAAAAAACATCATCAAATGCTACGAGCAGTTAGCGAAACTCGGAATCAAACCAAGAGTATTCGAACTTGATGATGAAGAGTGTGATATCGAGATCATTAAAAATCTTGATAACATGTACGATGAGATTAGCGACGAGATAGATGCTGAGATTGAGGCCGAAGATGAGGATGACTGATATCCTCTTATAGATCAGACTTAGCTTGATGTGAAAATGAGTGTATTTCGCTCCTCAAAATGCTCGTTTTGATAGTAATTGATGAAATAGTACGAAATCGATGCTATTCGGATCCCGCCTGCTCCTATCCTATAACCGGATCTTCACTGATCTGAGATCCCAGACCGAGGAAAACGTGAAATAATCAAAAAAGGCTTTCCCCGATGACTTTGAGTTACCTGATAAATGACGACAGCCGTAGTAAGAGAGGTCGTTGGACTGCCACTATCTGTTAATAAGACCTTAACAATATCTTCCGGTCTGAAGAGATATAATATAAGGGTAGTGACCGGAAATCGAAGATTGACATAAGGAGATTCGGCTTATGGATCCCACAACATCTGACAGACCTGATATCAGAGATCTTATCGAGATCTGCAAAGAACACAGAGTCTTTATACAGACTCATAATATCCCGGACCCGGACGCCATCGGCTCGGCTTACGGTCTTCAGCAGCTCTTTCTTCACTTCGGTATAACATCGACCATCTGTTACGACGGCAAGATCGATAAGCTCAGTTCCGCCAAGATACTCGATATGTTCGGGATAAAGATGTATCCCGACGAGCAGGTGTCGATGAGCGAGGATGATTATATAATCTGTGTCGATTCCCAGAAGAATACCGGTAATATCACCGATCTTCGGGGCAATGAGATAGCCACCATAGATCACCATCCGACCACGGCCGTCAATGTCGATGTTAAATATCTCTATAAGGATGTCAGACTTCTCGGATCATGCTGTACCATTATCGCGGAGTACTACAGGGATATGGATATCACTCCCGATCCCGATGTCGCGACCGCGCTTTTGTACGGCCTCAAGATGGATACGCTCGGCTTCTCCAGGGGCGTAAAGGAAGAGGATATCTTCATATTCCTTTATCTCAATCCCATCATGGACAAGGATAAGCTCAAGAGCCTCGAGATGAACAGCATCGAATTCGATGACCTGAAAGCATACGGCGCCGCCATCAGTAACGTCCAGGTTTTCGGTTATCTCGGTATATCCTATATACCTTTCGCCTGTCCCGATGCGATGGTCGCGATAGTCGCGGACTTCATCCTCTCTCTTATCGAAGTCGAAGTATCAGTCATTTACTGCGAGCGTCCCGACGGCTACAAGTTCTCTGTTCGCTCCGAAAGGAGTAACATCGACGCCGGAGAGCTGGTCGTAAAGGCTCTCGAAGGGATAGGCGACGGAGGAGGTCATGCCTCCATGGCCGGAGGAAGGATCCCTTCTTCCGAGCTTCAAAAACTCGGGGATCATCTTAACCACAAGATCACGGAACGTTTCATAAGGGCACTGGGACTCCCGTACTGATCTTCCCTCTGAACACGGAAAGGAATAACAATGAAAGATATCAGGCTCGGAAGGACAGGGATAGTCGTCCCTCAGAATACATTCGGCGCGCGTCCCATACAGAGAGTTACAAAGGATGAAGCGGTAGCTCTTCTTCACCGCGCGTACGACGGCGGGATGCGTTTCTTCGATACCGCCAGGGCATATTCGGACAGCGAGGAAAAGGTCGGCGCGGCATTCTCCGCGATGCGCGATAAGGTATATATCTCGACCAAGACCACTGCCTCAGATGAGAAACATTTCTGGGACGATCTTCACACTTCTCTGACGCTTCTCAAGACCGACTATATCGATATCTATCAGCTCCACTGCGTGCCCGAATGCTACGGTGAGGAGCACGAACTATATCAGGCGATGATAAAGGCAAAGGAGCAGGGCAAGATCCGTCATATCGGCATAACCGCGCATAAGATCGGAGTAGCCGAGGATATCGTCAGGAGCGGTCTTTACGAGACGCTGCAGTTCCCTTTCTCGTATCTCGCCTCGGACCGCGAGATAAAACTTGCCCGTGACTGCGCGGCAAATGATATCGGCTTCATCGCCATGAAGGGACTCTCGGGAGGGTTACTGACGAATGCTGACGCCTGCATGGCATTTATGAGAGACTTCGAAGTGCTTCCGATCTGGGGCATACAGAAACAGGAGGAACTGTCCGACTGGCTCCGTTTCTTCGAAGAAGACATCTCTATGACCGATGAGATAAGAGACTTCATCCGCAGGGACAGGGAGTCGCTTCTCGGAGAGTTCTGCAGAGGATGCGGGTACTGTATGCCCTGTACTGTCGGGATAACGATAAATCAGTGCGCGAGGATGAGCCTGATGCTCCGGCGCGCTCCGTCTCATGTCTGGCTTTCAGAACACTGGCAGAACGAGATGATGAAGATCGGTTCGTGCGTCGACTGCGGGATATGTAAGACGAGATGCCCCTACGAACTCGACATTCCTTCCCTTATACGCAAGAACCTCGCAGACTATAGAGAGATCCTCGCGGGCAAGCCCGTCTGATCACTGGATATAGACTATTGCTGTCTTTTTAAATGCCGTGCCGATCCGAAGCACTGCCAGGTAGATAAGACCGATACTGTATACATAGACCAGGACATCGGTCGATCTCATAAAGATGAGACAGATCAGCGCAAGAATGACATTGATGACTCCGCGTCCCATATCCGATCTCCAGACCGGGTAGCCCTCTTTCCTGTTGCGTAATGATCTGACTATATCCACTACGCCGGCAAACAGATGGACTGCGATCAGATAGATGATAATGATGGCTTTCGACTGATCCATGATAGACACCGCGAAAGCGCCGAGATCAAAAAGAAATACCCCGTAGTAAAGTATGACCTTCCCTCCGACCATATGCTGCGCCATGAACATATAGTAGAAGATATATTTGAGGCCCGTAACCAGGAGGATCAGCGACACGATAAACGAGACATCCGTCAGGGCATCGTCGGGGTACAGCATCATAATAACGGCATAACCGATCATAAGGATGCTGCTAAATATATGCCAGATACGCTTGAACTTACCCATTTTCTCTCCCTGCCGTATTATCAACGAGCTTCATATAATCACGGATGCCGGCAAACCCTCTTTTCTCATAATCTATCGAGAATCCCGCGAGCCTGTTGCCCGAATTATAGATCTGATTCGTCACCATGCTCTTCTGGGAAAGAGCAGCGATAATGAACCTGCCGAGGAAGGTCTTATCGACATGATCGGTATCGGCATTTTTATATTCCTTCACATAATGATCCTCATCAAAATCAGGGATGCTCTCCCCCGACAGTTCCTCCCCGAAAGCCTTCCAGTCGGAACAGGAATCGAGCTGTCTCTTTCCGATGATCTCCTTTATGCGGTCTTTATAGGGAGCGACCGAGATCTCATCGTAAGTCTCCTTCTCAAAAGAAGCGGTCTCCCCTCTCAGATACTTCATCGCATATATCATCTGGGCGAAAGCATTATAATACTCTGACGGATTATCCTTCAGGCACTCCCTGTAATCATCCCAGGCCGGAAGATACTTATATCTTACGAAGCTGTAATCAGGCAGATGTCCCGCCCTGCCGTGACCGAGGTTCATTATGGTCGTCTCGCCGATATTATAGACAGTATTGGTATAAGAACCTGTTTCTATATCGTCAGAAGCTCCCGGGTTGTGGCCGAACTTTACCTTTCGTAAAGTATCATCGGGCAGGATCTCAAAGAAATTACCGTCAGTATTGTTGATGACCATAGAAGGTGTTCCCGCGAAATTCCTGTGAGCCCAGGTATCGGCCAGCACATGCATGGAAACACCGACAGCCTGAAGATCTTTCCCTTTCGCAAGTTCAACGGTACGAATCAAAAGATCTCCGTTCGGCTGACAGATCAGCCTGTACTTATTCTTATAGGCACGAGAGAACGACTTGACCTTAGAATAAAGGTTTCCCGGCAGAAAATGAAATGACGCCCATATCCTCGTTATATCCTGTAAGCCAATGACGTCCGTCCTCACTCCGAGGAGCTCGGTCTGCGACTGCGTCGTGGCCGCCTGCAAAGGCCCTTTTACCTCCCGCAGGAACGACTTGGTACAGCAGTCTACGAACTGTGCGCTGTACGCGATATCCAGGCTCTCACGATGAGAATAGCCTGCTATAAATGCCGCGCAGTATGTCGCATAATAATGGAAATCAAGCTGCATCTTCTTTGGCCTTCTTTCCGAGCTTCCTGTTATCATATAATGAAGCGATCAGTTCCACGAGAATAAAGAGCGACGTCAGTTCGACAAAAAGAGAGACATAATTCCTCAACCCGAACTGATCTCCCGCCACCATGGCATACACCATATAAAAGACCGAATAGACCGATCCCGAAGCCACTATAAAAGTGGATATACCGAATCCGGCTCCGGCCTTTCTGCCCCCGATCTCTTTTCTCGCGCAGGTGAAGATATAAAAACGCAGCAGAAGATCGGTCATGATGATAAAGATCACGACAGAACCGATAAAGACCGCCCCGCCCGTATCGACTACGGCAAAGACATCGATCACTTCCTGATCTATCGGAGCGAGCATGAATTCCATTACGCACTTTATGATGCTCCATATTCCGAATGCGGCTACGCCCGCTCCCGTTACCAGGATCGTACCGGTGTTCCGTCTTATAAGTATCGAATCAGGATCGTTACTGATCAGTTCACTCATAGATACCTCTCAACCGACAATTTTACACCATTCCGGGAATCATTTTCATATCAGTTCCTTATGCATCTTTATGCATTCGAAACAGCCTGATCTGCCGGCGGTATCACCCGTAAGCTTGTAACCCAGTTTCTCATAAAAGCCCGTGGCGTTGGTCCTGCTGTCGATCTCGATTTCCTTATATCCCAGATCGGCGATCCATTTCTCTGCCTCTTCCATCACTCTTTTTCCGAGCTTATTCCCGCGGTAGGAAGGCAGCACCACGACACGTCCCAAGATCACGCATGACCCATCCTTCTCATAGAACCTGCATGTCGCGACAGGATATCCTTCGTCGGTCAGTACGATATATCTCGTACCCTGACCGTCATGTCCGTCGAATTCTTCGCGAAGGGGGATATGGCACTGCCTGTTCATGCCTTCGATACGGACGGAATATGCTCCCGCCCGCTGCCATTCCTCTTCGGCACGTATAACTTCTATATTCATAACTGCCTTTCAGATAATCGCTTATAACTTTACAATAAGCAATTATATCACCAGAAGCTATTGGGTGATCCGCCCCGGTATGATAATATCTGTCTGATATTATTATGGGGATGATCGGAGAGGGATATGAAAGAGATCGAACAGACATCAAAGGCATCGCTCTGCCCGTCATGCGGCGGAGCACTCAGATACGATGAGAAGGAACGTAAGCTCGTCTGCGGGATGTGCGGTTCCTCCTATCTTCCCGAAAGCATCAGTCTCATAAGGGATCTCGAGATCAGGGACAGCAAAGATGCAGACTCGGATGATTCCTCCAAGCATGAGATCGTATGCGACTCGTGCGGAGCGGTCTCCGTAACCGACGAGAATACGGCCGCTTCGTTCTGTCCTTTCTGCGGATCCCCTTCCCTGGTTGCCGGAAGGCTCAGAAAGGAATTCAGGCCCGATTACATAATACCTTTCTCCGTCACGGCATCCCAGGCAAGAAAGATCTTCCTGGAGTGGGCGGGAAAATACAGATATGCTCCGAAGGATTTCCTGTCGGAAAAGAACGTCAACAGGATCACCGGTCTTTATGTTCCGTTCTGGCTTATAAACGCCAAGTGTTCAGCCAGGATCGGCGGTGTCCGCTACGAACACAGCCGGGATGAGGCATTCGCCGATACGAGGCTCGTCTATTCCGTCGAGAAGGAGATGACTTTCGGGCTCAAAAACGTTCCTTTCGACGCCTCAAAAAGGATAAACGACAGGCTCATGGAAGCTGTGGAGCCTTTTGACTGGAAAGGACTCAAGGAATATAACGACGGATATCTCCCGGGCTTCTTCGCCGAGAGATACGACACCAACGCCCTGGAGATGAGCGAACGCATAATATCAAGGCTTCAGGACTACAGCCGCCAGGCGGCCAAAGCCTACACGGGAAGCGGAGAGAATACGGACCTCAAATGCGAGGGCACTTCCGCTTCGGATCTTACGCAGAATTATGTGCTCCTTCCGATCTGGTTTCTCAACTACAGATACAAGGGCATCAATTACAGCTTCGCGATCAACGGACAGACAGGCGAATCCGCGGGCGACATACCCTACAGCGAAGCCAGAAGAAGACTCTCGATCATAAGTAAGATCCTCCCGGGACTCCTTGTCCTTCTTCAGATCCTCTCGATTTTTATCCTCCCGCAAAACTTGTGGAACAACTTCTTTTATGTGATCGGCATGTTGAGCTTCGGTATGACGATGCTCATCCTCCAATTAGCGATCGCAATAATATCGAAGATACGAAACGACAAGAAGGACAAGCCCGAACCGGTAACCACTACGCTCGATAAAGCTCCGTCGTACGAGGAATACTACGATCCCGAGCACAAGGCCGAGATCAATGGCGAAGACAAGTTCCTTATGATGCAGCACTGGGTCGTGGATATGAACGACTTAAAAGACGGCGGCTACTGGATGTAACTTAGAACTGCAGATCACGGTTTCAACGGCTATTTACAGTATCATGATCAGGCAGATGAACCCACACATGAACCCACATTTCGCGGTTCACGACGGGAAATGGGTTATTATGTCGAAAATAACCCAACATTGAACCCACTTTCTTCAGTTCAGAACGAAATATGGGTTCACGGGAGCATGAGCCGGCTTATGTCTGATCGTACATATCCGTAACTTTTCAGATCATTTAATCTATCCGATATGCGATAATATATAGACAACATATGTCCAAAGCCCCGTAGAACGGCAATTCTCGCTTTGTGTCGTGTACTTTTGACGGGGCTTGGGACTACACTTACTCCGTAAACCACAAGGGAGGTACCGCTGCTGTGGATCAAAAGAAGACAGGTCAGTTCCTGAAGATGCTCCGTAATGAGAAGGGACTCACTCAGGAACAGCTGGCAAAAGAATTCAACGTCACGAACCGTTCGGTCTCGAGATGGGAGACGGGATCCAATCTTCCCGATATTTCGCTCCTTGTAGAGATCGCCGATTTCTATGACGTTGATGTCAGAGAGATCATTGACGGCGAAAGGAAAAGCGAGAACATGGAAGAACAGGTGCGCGAAGTCGCGAACAAGATGGCGGATTACGCCTCTACGGAAAAGAACAAGCTTCTGACATTTATACAGATAATAGGGATATTCGGGATCGGGGCATGTTTCATGGCCCTCTTTTTCCAGATAAAAGGATACAAGCCTGACCTCAGCAGATTTTGCGGGATCGTCTGGACACTGCTGATCCTGGTGATAATGTCGATAATCACATTATACGTAATGGGGGTCCTTCAAAAGATCGCCAAGAAGAAAAAAATGGTGAAGACCCTGAAGACCATTACCATCGTGATCGTAGCGGTAGGAGCAGTCTATACGCTGATCATAATCGGGATAGTGGCACTCTTCTACTTTTCGGTCGTGATAGAGAAGATCGAAGTCTACACGGATCCTTCAGAATACAATCAATTTATACATACGTCCGATGAGGAACGCACGATAAGGAGCATATACGGTCCGCAGTTCGATGTTTTGCCTCAGGACTTAAACGGAGACCTGAAAGTTACCGAATATCAGTACACCTACTATAATCCCTGGGATCCGCAGTATGTCGTATATATGACCCTGGATTACGGGACAGAAGCTTATGAGGAGGAGATCGCCCGTCTCGAAAGTATCGGCGTGGACGATTATGCCCGTTATTATTCAGTCACCGGAGAACCGGAAGGTTACGATCTTGTCGCCATGGAAAGCGACGAATACCAGGGGTTCGTCTACGCCATGATCCCGGAAGGAGACACTGACAACACTAAGATTACGTATGTGTGCATCTGGTTCTGCAATTATCTCCTGGATCTGGATATCCACAAATATATCCCGGATCAGTATCTTCTCACGGGCTTTGACGCCACAGAAAACAACCCGTACAGGAAGTCTATACTGTCACAGGATCAGGATCCTCTGACGCAGTGGCTCGAAGCAGTAACCGAAGAAGAGTAACGTGAACTCGTGACTGAAGTTTCACGGGGCGGTCATGACCATCGGCGAACTGCAGATATAATAGACAAAAGACTTGTATATAATCCCGCGGAGATAACTGATCAGACCCGATCCAGCATCCCGTAGGCAGTCTCAAGAGTATCAGACTCATTCCTGTTCTTCAAAAACACTCCCGCACAGTATGCGGAATGGGTATTCCAGGATTCCTTCACTTCGTACAGTTCGCAGGGAATACCGTTCTCAGATGCCTTGTCCCTGAACACTTCTGCCTGCTCCCAACCGACCAGACCATCGTGCTTACTCTGTATCATGAAGATCTTAAAATCCTCCTTCGGGGTCACCATGGAATACGGTTCTCCCCTGAGCCATTCGATCTTTTCTTTCGTGCCGAAAAGATATCTCAAGAGAGTATCAAGAGTACCGGTCTGCGGCAATCCGAAGTAAAGAGGTCCCGCCATTGTAAGAAGACCCGAGAAGTCATTGCCGTCTATCCCATGTTTCTTCTGAAGTTCACGGTTAAAACAGAGTACAGCCCCGAGATGAGCTCCCGCCGACGAACCCATTATCACTTCCTTGCCGAAGGAAAGTCCGCGGGCCTTCATAAAACTCTTTATCTCTTTATAATCCCTGAAGATATCATCCGTGATAGCATCATATGTGTACTTCGGGGTCTTCCTGTATCCGGGCATAAAGCAGTCGTATCCTTCCGACGCTATATTCTGACCGATATAAAAATCCTGCCTTGGCTCATGAGAGTTCCAGCCGCCGCCGTGAATATAGATAACGACCTTGTCCTTTCGAGGTTCCCGGGCAGGAAAGTAATGAAAGTACTGATCCTTATGTTCTCCCCACCTGACTTCCTCGGGGGTGATCGTCTTTTTGGCTTTCATAAGCGGGATGATGAATTTCCCGTAACTTAAATATTCCCGTACAGTATCGTTCATTGTCTTTTCCTTCCGCCCTTATCCGTGAGTTCATATATAAAAATCTTAAACCATGATTTTTTTGAGTCAAGTTTTTTATGTGTATTTCAAATCTGATATATAATGTGATCAT
>JAFZWN010000103.1 GCA_017617295.1 Clostridiales bacterium
CGGCTATCGTTCTTCTTCTCGAAAATGTCTGTTACGCGCTTATGGGAAGTATCCCGGCGATAGTCCTTTATATGATCCTCAGAGATCCCATGATGTCTACGCTCTTTCAGACGACAAACGGATACGGGGAAGCCGTTGAAACGATCGTACATCCGATATCGGTACTTGTAGTCGCGGGAGTAGTCGCAGGCTGTATCCTAGTCGAGTGCGTTCTGCCTCTGAAGGCTGTCCTGAGCGCGACGGGGACACCCATCAGGGACATCATATTCGATAACAGGGATACTGCTTATGTACTGAAGAAGAGATCTGTCATAACGGGATGCATCTTCCTGGCGGTAACGGTGGTCCTCGGGATATTCCATAAGAACCTGTACTGCGTGGTAGGCTTTGTAGTAACGACTGTGGTGACACTGGCGCTTCTTACTCCGGTCCTCATATCCGGTGTGTCAAAGGGCCTTCAGAAGATGTTTCAGAAGACGGGCAATATGTCATGGGAGCTGGCATCACGTGAGATGAGGGCCCGAAAGAGTACCGTTGGAAGTGCGGTATTGTGTGCCACTTCGGCGGCTATCTGTGTTACGATCCTGGCTTACGGTCTTGAAACTCTCGATAACTTTATCCCGCCTGTTTATGACTGCGACGCGATCATAGATATCTCCACCGAAGGGGACAAGCTGTTCTATGTGGAGAACCTCGACGGCGTGAGCGATGTCGAATATTCTTACGTGAGTTACATGGAGATCCTGGTAAACGGTGAAAAAGACGATAATTCCACAGTCAAGGGTATGCCTGACGGCGGATTCCGGATGGTGCATGAGTATTCGGGACTTCCCGATTCCCTTCCGGCCGGGACTATCGCCGTCAGAAGTGAATATGCGAGGAAATATAAGCTCGATACAGGAGACACACTGACACTGACTGTCGATCCTGACGGCATCTTTCCTCTGGAGCGGGAGTTCGTTATTACATGTCTTTACGATATGACCGGAGGGTATAAGAGTGATAATGTGTTCATCATCGGAATGGATGACTTCGAAGACATCTTCGGCGACGAACCCTCGACCATTTACGTAAGATGCTCGGATCCGCAGGGCGTTATTGATACCGTTGAGAAATATTCGTCCATGTATACAGGTTACTACACCATGACGATCGAGGATTATATAGAGGAGACAAACGGCGAGGCAGGCCCGGTCATCACCGGACTCATCGTGATCATCGTGATAGGTGCGGGCATGACATGTATCGGTACCGCGAGCAATCAGATCATAGGGTTTGAAGGCAGAAAGAGAGAGTGCGCCGTTATGCTCTCGACCTCGATGAACAAGAAAAAGCTGAGCGGCATCCTGTTCAAGGAAGTTCTGATCGCATCATTTGTCTCGTCCGTTGCCGGATGCTTTTCGGGAATACTGCTGGTTAAGGCCGTCAATTCCGCTTTTGAAGACATGGGATTACTGTCGTTTACATCTGCCGAGGTTAAGCCTGTCCTGCTGTTTACGCTGGTACTGGCCCTCGTCTTTACCCTGACGGTAGTTTTCCCCATAGGCCACCTCCGTAAGATGCAGCTTTCTGAACAGCTCAAGTATGAATAAAGAGACCCGTGAAAGGAGAATCATAAGATGAATACGATAATCGAAGTAAATAACGTAAGCAAGACATTCGGAAAGAATACCAACCTCAACAAAGTCCTCGACAGCGCATGCATGTTCGTTGGTGAAGGCGAGTTCGTCTCCCTTATGGGAGCCTCGGGATCGGGTAAGTCGACGCTCCTTTATCTGATCGGTGGGCTCGACCGTAACTTCGAAGGCAATATAACTGTCTGCGGCAAGGATATCGGAAGCCTCAAGGACAGCGAACTGTCCGACCTCCGTCTACGTAACATGGGGTTTGTGTTCCAGTTCTATAACCTGGTCATGAACCTGAACGTCGAAGACAATATCCTGCTTCCCCATACGATGGCGGGAAAGAAGAGGAGCGAACTCAGATCCTCCCTCGACGAGATACTCGAGATCACGGGACTTACCGAGAAGAGAAAGGCGATGCCTGCCACTTTGTCGGGAGGTCAGCAGCAGAGGGTGGCGATCGCCAGAGCAGTTATGGGGGAGCCGCAGATAATCCTTGCCGACGAGCCTACGGGTAACCTCGATTCGGTATCTTCGGAGGAGGTCATGCATCTGTTCACGCGCCTTAATAAGGAGAAGGGGCTTTCGATCCTTCAGGTCACGCACTCCGAGAAGTGTGCCGGATACGGAAGCAGGACGGTAATGCTCGAAAATGGCAAGACCGTCGGATGAGTGGTAAACTGACATAAACGATCAATTCCTGAGGTAGAGGATCCCTTTATGCGTATTGCCGTCGTCGATGACGAAGAGACAGAGAGAAACGAGACAGCCGGTATAATATCGCGCCTTTACGGAAAAGATAAGGTGAGCTGCTTTCTTTTTTCCGACGGCGAGGAGATATTGGAAAGTCTTAAGAACGGGTTTCCGTTCGATGCGGTATTTCTTGATATAGAGATGAAGAAGATGGACGGCATGACG
>JAFZWN010000104.1 GCA_017617295.1 Clostridiales bacterium
TCTGTAAACCAGTATATGTAAGATCATCATCCGGATCGATGGTAATCGTCGCTTCATTAAGCGAATACTGATCATCATCGGGAAGCTCTTCTTCCGTATTCTGTTCGGGGGAATATTTAACTGTAACTTCTCTGTTAGCTCTAACATCAAGACAAAAAACGCCTTGCAAAAGTAATACGGTTATGACCATACCAAAAGAGATCAATGCTGCGATTATCTTTGTAAATCGTCTGCTCAAATTACATTCTCCCCCGATTTTTGCGCTGGGTGAACATACCAATACACTGTAATTTTACCATCATAGTAAACAATTTACTGTATACGATCTCATGACTGCCCGTCCCCCGCAATAACAACGGCAGTTCCGAAGAACTGCCGTCGCATTAATCGAATTGCCTTGCAAGAATTCATCCGCGGACTATTCCGTAATATGCACAGAGCCTCGTGAATTCCTGAGAACCGACAAATCCCTCGAAGACTTCTTCTCTGGATATACCGGAATCAAGCTGAGCTACCCATGCATTATAACCCGCCTCATCAGGCTCTCTTCCCATGAATGTCAGATAGAGTCTTCTGACATATTCATCGTTATCAACATTCCTGCCAAGGAACTCTTCACTGAAGAAGAAGCCTCTGGCTGCACCGGCACCTGTGTCTCTCTGATTGGCGAGCTGTCTTGCCCAGGCCATCAGGCCGTTCTGATCGGCATTCCTTCCGAGACATGTAGTATATAGTCTCGTGCAGAAAGCTATGATATCGTCATTAGGCTCGATCTCGATGCTCGGTACACCCGTACCGCCGCTCCTGATACCGTAGAACAGGCAGAGGTTAGCCCACTCTGTGGAATTAATAAATCCTTCAATAACATCCTGTCTGCTCTCGCCGCCATCAAGTACTCCTACCCAGGCTTCCAGACCTGCGGGATCAGCCGCCCTGTCGAAGAATGTCTGATACAGAGTCTGAACGAATACTTCATTACTGCAATCCTTGTTTATAAACTCAGGACTGTAAAGGAATCCTCTGGCTACATCAGCTCCTGTCTGTCCTCTTTCCCTGATGGCATCTACCCAGTCCTGCTGGCCTGCGGGGTCAGGATTCCTGCCGAGAGCCACGGTATAAAGTCTTTCGACAAATGCTTCAACTCCTCTTCTTGTTCCGGAATCATCCTCAGCCGGAGTCGGAGTAACGGATGTACCTGTATTGCCGGTACCCGGAGTCGTTTCAGTCCCGGAAGGAGCGGGTGTAACGGGAGTTGTAATTGCAGGTGTAGTTGTTTCTGTACCAGGGTTGTCTTCCGGAATATCCTCCTCCGGGGTCAGTTTACAGCCCAGGAAAGGAGAGAACGTACTCGTCACAAAAGTCAACGTAAGGTTATCAGCATCGTAAGCTGCTTCAATTACCTCAGGATCTCCGTTCTCCAGGAAGTGGATAAGAGCTATACTCTCGCCGTCTTCCAGATCGAGAGGAGAATCGAGCTGCAATGTGATCGTGACACTGAATCCAGGATCATGGATCGTACCCTGCTCTCCATCCTTATACAGACTGATATCGATCAAGAAGAGCTGAACAGTGTTGCTGTATCCATCTGAGAACAATCCTTCAACGATAGAATTGATAGAGGCTATATCGTTCTCACTCAGATCATTGATATCATTTACAGCGATGACATAGCGGCCGGCTTCTTCTGCACTCAGGCCTTCACACTCGAAATAAAAATCGTTAACGCACCCGGAATCCAGTATAGAATATCCGCCGATCCTTACCCATACGTACCCGCACTCATCTTCAGTAGGATAATAGATCTCATTATCGCCTACAGGATTAACTTCGTATCCTTCGTCGATGATCTCCGTGAGTATGGAATCATGTCCACAGATAACAGCCTTATAAGGCTTCTCGTTGAAGATCAAACAAACGGTATAGAACTCTTCGCCGCGTTCATTTATCTCCATATCCGGTGTAAACGGATACGCAAAATCATCTCCGCAATCGAAAGGTATGACAGGCTGCCCGGCTTCATCGAGCACCGTAACATCGAAGCCGACTGGAGAATCGAGCTGTACTACCCAGCAGGAAACGAAATTGACGATAATGCCTGTTTCTGTCTCCTCAATACCTTTATAGAAAGCAAAGTGTCTGAGACAAACGAAATCTTCATTTTCTACCTGAGGAACAACGTTGCCGTCAAGTTTGTAAGTTACATTGATGTTGAGACCTCCATCAAGTCTTATCTCAGCATCGTCTTCGATCTGATCGTCAATACTCTTAAATACAGGTACAGGTTCACCTTCAGGATCTTCTTCGTTAATCTGGAAGCTTGCCAGACCATAACCCTCGCCCTGCCTTACTATCGTGTACTGAGGCGCGAAATACGGGTTATCGTTAGGTTCGAAATGAACAATGATACCGTTCTCGTTTACTTCAATACTGTCAAAGGACAGCCACTCACCGAACGTGTAAATGTTATTATCTCCGGGATCTCTCACGGCTTCACCGACCATAACAGTAACCGGAAGATCAATACTATCTGCAATCCTGATCAGGGCATCATCCTCGATGGGGCGACCGTAATCCACGATCTTTATCTCTGCCGGTCCGTCTTCGGGATATTCGTACCAGACGAGCTGGTATTCATTTCCGACTTTGTCGACCGTGTATTCAGGATGGAATTCCTGATCATCGAACTGATCCTGATTGTTTATGTTATCGATTATTTCCTGGTCGACTCCGGGAACTTCTTCATCTGTGGAACCGATGATGTAATCAGAGAATCCTGTAGTAGTGAAGTATACTGTATGTGTACCAGGATCGTATGTCGTATCAAGATACTCAGGCTCTCCCGCAGTTTCTTCAAGAGTCTCCGGATCTATTATTGTGGGAATATGTATTACCTGGATATTATCGTTTACTGGCACGAAATCGTCCCCAAGCTCAAGTGCAATCGCTGCAGTACCATCGTCACTGAGCTCGTGGATCTCGTTCTCCCAGTACTGATCATCAGTATTAGCTATGCGGTACCGGTTAGTAAGATCGATATTAAAGAATTCCTGAGCTTCAAGACCGTTATCCCACTGTGCATCAGCATATGCTGCTTCGTCGATGTCTGATACGGTAACAAGACCTGTACCGCCGGAAAGGTTAGCATCAGAAAGATCCACCCTTCCCTCAGGAACTTCATTTGTATGTTCTGCATCGAGAATATCCGGTTCACGTCTGAATGTTGAACTGAAGTGCACGCAGTTATCGTGAACCTGGAAATTATAGATGCAGGCTTGACTGTTATCTGTGGAACATGTGGGAACTTTGTTGGGGAAACCGTTCTCATTTACAGAATAGAGCTGATATCCGTATTCGGGTATGAGCTTAAATACTATCTGATATCCGGATTCTACGATTATGCCGCCGTTTCCGTATTCATCTTTGCAGTTATCAAGATCGTAATACTGAGATATTTCTTCTCCGTCGTCGTCAAGGACTGCAAGGATCTCGGCCGAACCGTGATCGAATACACAGTGCTCGCTTATAAGGTTCGGATGAATGTGTTCTTCGGGAACAGTTGAGTCTGCCCATTCAATAGTACTACCATGCGTAGCATCACCGGATATCTTTATGTTGATAAGTCCGTTGCCGGGATCGAATGAATCGCTACTAGTGAGGTTAGTGGCTTCAAAATGATTGAGGGCATATCTGAAATACTCCGTCATGGGTTCGCCGTTGATCTCGAAACCTGTGAAACGGAAATGATCATAATCGGGATTATCGTTACCGATATCTTCCGGAGTATGATACATCTCAGCCTCAAACGCCGTTATTTCGTCATCGAAATCAAATGTGACCGGTTCTCCGTAATCATCAGGGTCATAATCACTGATCTTCATGCGATCTCGGATATCGGTGTAACGCTCATGAATATCTCCGAGTGTGATCTCGAAGTCACACCAGATATTGGATGACACTGTTACATGATATGCAGTATCAAGAGCAATATCTATCGTATCGCTGGACTCCAAGGAATTGAGATCCTTAAACTGGTGACCTATCCACCTGAACTTGGCATAGTGGGCTAATGTGTATTCATCTGAAGTAACGTTTTGAGGGTCACCATTATTCCATATTATATGGAAGGTCGTATCGCCTTCTCCGCCCGACGTCACGAGAGAAATCGTACCGGGATACAAATATGATCCGTCAGAGATTACAGTGTCACCTTCTTTCAAAACGACTTCGTCGTTTTCTTTGTCCCAATACAGGGTATAAGATCTTTCTTCAGGAGCTGCCGGCTGTTCATCCCCGTCCGCTCTTACGCTCAATGCCGCCACAGGCAGATTGAGCAAGATCATGCAGCATGATACGAGAAATGCTATCATTTTTTTCGTTGTCTGTTTCATGATACACTCCTTCCTGATATGCATTAGACATACTTACTGTTACCGGAATATATACCTTGATTGTAACTGACGCAGGATTACGATACTGTGAATACAATGTAAACATTTGTCACATCCGAGGTATTAAAACAAGTGACCACCAAAAAGAAAAACTGCGATAATCATTCGGCAGTTGTGATAATATTATGTGGCTAACTTTTTCGGGGGTGGAAAAATGGAATTTGTTATCAGCCATCTGGTCAAGAACTACGGCTCGAAGCAGGTCCTTAAGGATGTGGATTTCGTATTTGAAGAAAGCAGGATCTACGGGCTTCTGGGGCGTAACGGAGCCGGAAAGACGACGTTTTTCAACTGCATAAACAGCGATATCGATATTACTTCGGGATCGTTTTACTTTCGTGAAGGTAAGGAGTCCAAGGATACGATCGCGGTCAGGCCCGAAGATATCGGCTATCTGGTATCGACTCCCACCGTCCCCGAATTCATGACCGGGCGCGAATTCCTGAAGTTCTTTATCGAGGTCCACGACGAAGTTACTCCCGACCGTTCGATCGACGAGTATTTTGATTACATGATGATCCCCGAGGATAACAGGGATATGCTCCTGAAGGATTATTCGCACGGAACAAAGAACAAGATTCAGATGCTCCTGAATATCATCGCGGCACCCAAGCTCATGCTCCTGGACGAGCCGCTGACGTCTCTTGATGTCATCATCGCGGAAGAGATGAAGAGCGTCATCAGATCCCAGAAACAGGGGCGGATAACGATCTTTTCGACACACCTTCTCGATGTGGCCGTGGATCTGTGCGACGAGATCGTCCTTCTTAATCACGGCAGGCTCGAGCCCATCGCCAAGAGCGACCTCGGAGACAACGCTTTCAAGGAGAAGATAATAGCTGCTCTGAAGGATCAGGACAATGTATAAAGAGTTTCGCAGAAACCTCGGTAAGATCATTCATCTGAGGAGCATCATAGGCTATAACAGCCTGATCTTCGCGCTGAAGAAAACTCCTCTGATCGGTAAGCTCGTACCCGATTCGCTGTACGGCTCATCGGAGCTCAAGGTCATCTACTGGATCATCCATATCATTAAGGAGTCGTTCAAGCTCTTTATCGGGAAGATCTTCGGGCTCGGGATGATCTATCTGGCGTCTCTTGTCCTCATGACGGCTTACAGGGATTACGACATGGTATCAGGCGTATCAGAACCAGTGCTGTACGGCAGCTTCTCGCTGTTCCTTTTTATCCTCTATGCTCTCGGCGGGATACTGATAAACACGTCCGTATTCAGATGCACGACCGAGAAGGAGTATCTGGTATTCATGCTACGAATGGATCCCCGAAAGCTCAATAACACTCTTTTCGCTTATGATCTGATAAAGCTCTTTATCGGGTATCTGATCGCAGGGATCGCCGGCATCCTCTTCGGAGCGCCTGTCTGGATATGGCTCGGGATACCGTTTCTCGCGATATTCATCAAGTTCTTTGGTGCCGGTGCCACGGCGCTGATATATAAGATCCGTCACACGAGGAACAAGTCCATGAAAAAGAATCCCGCGGGATATGTTATCAGGATCACTCTCGTGATGTTGCTGTTCCCCATTATCTTTATTATTCTTGTCAACGGATTCTATGTCCCGCTTTGGATCACAGGTACTGCCGCTGCTCTGCTTTTTGTTCTCGGTCTGTGGGGGCTTCATGAATATTCAGCTTTTGACTCTTCTCTTCACAGAAGGGCGCTCCTCGACAATATCGTCAGAGAAGAAGCCGCTCTTTACAAAGAACCCGATACGACCAAACAGTTTAAGCACTTAACAGCGGCCGGCACGGTCAGAGGAGATAAGAAGGGATTTGAATACTTAAATTCGCTTTTCGTCAGAAGACACCGTAAGATCCTCTTTGTCAGGCCCGTTGTGTTTGGCTGTATGATCGCTCTGATCGCGGGGTTTGTGATCTTCGAGTTCATCGCGGTCTATAAGACGAACTTCGGCGCCGAAAGCTGCAGGAACATGGTACTTCATAATCTACTTAACATGCTCCTTTTCAGGCACTATGAAGATCCGCTCCAGCCTTATATCGAATCCTCGGCATTCTCTTTTTTCAGATGGGTGGTCAGTAAGCATCTGCTCCTCATGATCATACCCGTATCGATGGCGGATAATTCGTTCAAGGCGACGCAGGCGATGTATATCAACTGCGACAACAGTCTCATGACATTCAGTTTCTTTAAGCAGAGGGAAAAGATCATCCGCCTGTTCGATATCCGTTTCAGGCAGCTCATCAGGATCGATCTCGCGCCTGTTCTGGCGCTGGGTCTCGTATCCGATCTGATACTGTTTTATACCGGCGGTCAGGACTATCCGTTTGAATATCTGCTTACCGTTCTCTGCATACTCCTTATAAGTTCGCTGTTCTGCCTGTCGCGGCTCGCGCTTTATTACCTGATCCAGCCGTTCACTACTACCGTGAACGTTAAGAGCGGCGCTTATGTCATTGCCAGATGCGTGCTCGCCTTTATGGGAAGCCTCGTATTCTGGATACCGCTTAACTCGCTGATATTGTTCTTTGTGCTTACGGTGATCAATGTGATCTCCGTGATATCGGTACGCAAGCTCGTTTATAAGAACGCTCCGAAGACCTGGAAGGTCAAGAGCTGAGATTATCGCTTATCCTTGTGCCCCTGCTTTAAAGCTCTAAAAGGCATTTCTATGTACTGCACCGTGGTCAACCCCGGTTAAGCCACATGGCTCTTTTTTGAATTTACACAATTATACGGGCGCGGCCCCGCTGTCCCTGATTTGCTTCTTGTAACCGCGATTTTATGTACAAGGGTAGGGACAAACCCGCCTCTGTCCCTAGTGTGGTACACAAAAAACCGCTTTCAAGCAGAAAAACAGGGACAAGCGAGGCGGGGTCCCGACAACCGGCAGGGGGGGGAACGGCAGTCCTCCCGGCGGCGGTTCGGCAGGCAGTACGACCGGAAATCGAGCATTAAAGGGTCGTTCCAACCGGCAGGGAAGCGGCAGTCTGCCTGTGAACCAGCACAGCATTCGCATCATACGCACCCCGACAAAAAAAGGCACGCCCGGAAGCGTGCCTTTCGTTTATCGATAATATCAGGTTATCAGAACTTGCCTGCCTTGGCAGCCTCTTCGATAGAAACGGCTGTGGAAACAGTCATACCTACCATGGGGTTGTTACCTGCGCCGATAAGACCCATCATCTCAACGTGTGCGGGAACGGAAGAAGAACCTGCGAACTGAGCATCGGAGTGCATACGGCCCATTGTATCTGTCATACCGTAGGAAGCGGGACCTGCAGCCATGTTATCGGGGTGAAGTGTACGTCCTGTACCGCCGCCACTGGCAACAGAGAAGTACTTCTTGCCTGCCTCGAGGCGCTCCTTCTTGTATGTACCTGCAACAGGGTGCTGGAATCTGGTAGGATTGGTGGAGTTACCAGTGATGGATACGTCCACGTTCTCTTTCCACATGATGGCAACGCCCTCGGGTACGGAGTTCGCGCCATAGCAGTTTACCTTGGAACGAAGACCCTCGGAGTAA
>JAFZWN010000105.1 GCA_017617295.1 Clostridiales bacterium
CATCATCGACATCGTCATCATCATCTTCGTCTTCCTCTTCATGATGACGGTTTCTGGATCTTCCGGATCCGCTGTCAAAAAGAGAGCATCCCGTAAAGGACACAAGAAGTCCCAGAGCAACCAGAACTGCTAAGATCTTTTTTCTGTTCATGACATATCCCTCCAACCTTTATATATAAAATATCGGATGAATATTATCACTAACTATATGTGTTGTCAAAAGATAATGTCCTTCAGGTCGTATCCGTCAGATACAGCTGTATATGCTTGTCGAAAAGATACAAAAAAACGCGGTCCTGCGAAAGGACCGCGTCAGATGCGTCTGATCAGATGATCATTTCTTCTTGGGTTCAAGGAACATCCAGACCATGGATGCGAGTACGCCGCCGATAAGGGGTCCTACGATGAATACCCATACATTCTTCAGGGCATCGCCGCCTGCAAATACAGCAGAAGCCAGGGATCTGGCAGGGTTAACGGAAGTACCCGTGAAATGGATGCCGAAGATGTGAACAAGTGTAAGAGTAAGACCGATAACAAGTCCGGCTACATTGGAGAATTCGGGCTTGCTGGTTACACCCATGATGGCAAATACAAATACGAAAGTAAGGATGACCTCGATGATGAGGGACTTAACGATGTCGCCCTGGAAGAGGCCGTTGGCGCCGAAGGAGCAGTCCCAGCCTGCAAATGCGCCGATAACAGCAGCACCTACGATACCGCCGATGCACTGAGCGATTATATAACCGATAAAATCTTTGATGTCCATCTTCCTGGTAATGAGCATGGCGATGGAAACTGCCGGATTGATATGACAACCGGAAACGTTACCTACAGAATATGCCATGGCAACGATAACAAGGCCGAAAGCAAGAGCTGTCAGGAAATAAGCGGCATTTACTTCCGTGGTCGAGCAACCGAGAACAGTAGCAGTTCCGCAGGCAAAAGCCACCAGCACGAACGTACCGATGAATTCGGCAACATACTTCTTGATCGAATCCATAATAAAACCCTCTTTTCGTAAAAAATGATCGTGTGAAGGAAACTCTCCACACGATCAATTTTATTTTAATTATATATTTGATTCAATACAGTTAACTTAATTGTAAAGAAATTCTTCCCCGCCGTACCTGATGAGGACTTCATTTGAACCGTCAGCCGCAGAAGTCTTCTCGACATGACCGACGATACGGGCATCGATATTGAACTTACTTGCGATAGCGATGATACCGGCTGCAGCCTCCTCGGAATTACAGTAGAACTCTACCCTGTGACCGCAGTTGAATACCTGGAACATCTCCTTCATGGGGATCTCGCCGGACTCGTATATAGCGGCGAAGAGCGGAGGCAGCTCGAAAAGGTTATCCTTCACATAGCGGAGACCCTTGCCGAAGTCTCTGCACTTGGCCTGCCCGCCGCCGGTGCAGTGGATGATTCCGTCGATGCTGCCGCGGTAGTTATCGAGCACTTCCTTGATGACAGGCAGGAACGTCCTCGTGGGAGAAAGGATAGCCTCGCCGACCGTCTGAGTGGATCCGGGCAGCTTATCGGTCAGCCTGTACTTGCCGCAGTAAGCCTTGTCCTCTCCGATCGTATCGGAGAAGGACTCCTTATAGTTCTCGTAGTAGTACTTGGAAAGCAGCATGTGGCGCGCGGCTGTCAAACCGTTACTGGACATGCCGGAATTATATGAATCCTCATATGTTGCCTGTCCGAAAGAAGCAAGTCCGACGATCACGTCACCGGGCTGAATGTTTGCCGCATTGATGATGTGATCGCGTCTCTCACGTGCAACGATAGTGGAATCGACGATAAGGGTACGGACAAGGTCTCCGACGTCTGCCGTCTCGCCTCCGCACATCTTGATGTCGATGCCGAGGTCCGAGAGTTTACCGATCATCTCGTCATAGCCCTCGATAACCTTGGCGATAGCCTTGCCGTCGACAAGGTGAGCGTTACGGCCGATGGTGTTGCTCAATGACAGATTGCTAAGAGCGCCGACACATGCGAGATCGTCGGTGTTCATTACAAGGGAATCCTGGGCAAGCCCCTTGAACCAGTCATAGTTACCGGTCTCCTTGTACATGAGATATGCCACAGAGGACTTCGTTCCCGCGCCGTCGGCATGGAGAGCCGTACAGTATTCGGGATCGCCTGCTATATCTTCGATGAGCTTACAGAAAGCACCGGGGAATACTCCCTTATCCTGATTCTTTACTGCTGCCTTTACATCGTCTTTTGTGGGAGATACTCCCCTGGACAAATAAGATTCTGCAGACATATAACGATCCTCCTTAGTATTTAAAGATATTTTCGACTCGGTCAATAAGCCGGGTTCTGTATCTGACGATCATCTATCTAGGCCAGAAGTTTCCAACTGGCTCCAGCCGTCCCCTCAAGGCCCGCGGACCACGGTTATGCCTTTCCACGACGTTGCTCCGGGTGGGGTTTACAAGGCCGCCGGGTCTCCCCGGCGCCGGTGAGCTCTTACCTCGCCTTTTCATCCTTACCTGCCGCGAGCGGCGGGCGGTTTTCTTTTCTGTTGCACTTTCCTTAAAGTCGCCTTCACCGGGAACTGCCCGGCACCCTGTCCTTCGGAGCCCGGACTTTCCTCACGCACCGGCAGTTAACCATAGTGGTGCCCGCGATCGTCTCGGCCGACTCGAAAACACAATTATTCTATATATATTTTGCCGAAAAGTACAGTTATAAACTCACCAAGAATTCGACGTCCGGGAACGATTTCTTAAGAAGTGATGCCAAATAAGGCATAAAGATCCTTTCGGTCTCTCTGTGTCCCGCGATCACTCCGGCGATGCCGTATTCGGCAAGCTCATACATTATGTGATGCTTGATCTCTCCGCTTACGACTGTGTCGATCCCGAGCTTTCTGATAACGGGGATACAGTCCTCGTCAAAGGAGCCTCCCTGCGCAAATATCTTGGAACAGGTCTTTGAAGGGTCGGCATAGTAGATGACGCCCGTTCCTCCGAGAGCCTCAAGCGTACGGCCGGAAAATTCGGAAAGAGTGACAGGTTCGATCTTAAAGGCCACGCCGTATTCAGTCCCTTCGGGAGCCATCCAGGCGTCCTTTTCGCAGCCGAGCTTATAAGCCAGCAGCGCATTCGAGCATTCGGAAGTTACGTCGAGATTGGTATGGGCGGCCATGCAGGTAATCCCCGCCGAAGCCAGTTTCCATATACGGCTTCCCGTAGCATTATCGCAGTTTACGTTCTTTATCCCTCCGAAAATGACGGGATGATGCGATATAAGGAGGTTACAGCCCTTTTCGATGCACTCGTTTATGACGGGAGTAGTTACATCCAGAGTAAGCATGACCTTACTTACAGGACCGTCGACATCGCCTGCGAGCACTCCGACATTATCAAAGTCGCACGCCTTCTCGGGCGGGAACATCCCGTTTATCTTATTAATGATGTCTATCTTAGCAGTCATGGTATTAACCTCCCTTTTCAGCTTTCCTCAAGGAGCTTTTGTACTTCCGGATCTCCCCTGGCCCACATCTGATGCCTCTTCTGAAGTCTCAGAAAGTATTCCTTAACATTGTTGTCGCTATCTTCCTTAGCAAGAAGGACAGGTCCGTAATACTTCTCTTTCAAGGTCAGCTTACGCCCCTTACCGTCATATACAGCGCTTATGATCGGATAATAGATACCGCGCTCCATCGAGATACTCTCGTCTTCGATGGCAAAACCGTGCGAGCAGAGATATTCTCTCAGCCCCTCGATAGTCTTCTGAGGCTGAAAAACAAAACGTACCGTAGGGAGAATATTGGAAGACGTCCTCGGCAGGACCTCGTTCATTATATCCATAATATTATTGCCGCCAAGACCTGCCATTACTATCGTATCGTTTTCCAGTAGATCTATTCCGGTCAGTCCGTTTGTGCAGTAAACGGAGCTTACCGAAGAAAGACCGTTCTGAGAAAGGAATTCTTCGGATCTTCTGGCAGGGGCTTCATGGATATCGGTACAGATACATGAGAAAAATCCGCCGTACTTTACTGCATAAGCCGCCAGATGACCGTGATCGGAGCCGACGTCTATGATACGGGATCTGCGGGATGATCCCTTCTGCGCCAAGGCAAAAACATCGGAAAGCCTTTTCTCAAGAACAAAAGATCCCATCAGATTATTTCCTTTTTCGCTTCGATTACTTCTTTCTGTCTCTTAATAGATTCAAGCTTATTCATGATCTCGGAAGCCTCTTCCCCTTTTGCTTCCATGAGCTTACTAAGCAGATTCTTCTCGATATATGTAAGCCTTTTGAGCCTGAGCTTATAAAGACACATGAGATAAGTATCGACGCGCGCCTTATCGGAAGGCGGATCCTGTATCAGATCACCGAACTGCAGATAGACCTCTTCCGCAGTCCTCCCGTTAAATACCAGTTCGGACAGCTTATTGATAAGAAGGCTCTCCCTTACACCGTATTCCTTATTGAAGCTCTCGAGGAAGAACTTGACCGCCTCCTGCATATTCTTACCGTAAAAATCGCCGGGTCTTAATACATCCCTCTTATCAAGGATATCGGTATATAGTTTTTCCTTGAGCCTGACGGCTCTGATAAACACTTCGATCTCGTCCTTATATACGACATCAACCGGAAAGGAAGAGTCTTTCTTCTCCGCTTCATCGTTTTCTGAATCCTCTTCCCTCTTTTTGACTTCTTCGGCTTCTGCCTTGGCAAGCTGTCTCGCGGAAGCTTCGGCACTCTCGGTCAAAAACTTCTCGCGCTTACTGTCCATGGATCTCAGGACCGTAGTATAGTTCACCCGAAGATATGTGGCTGCCATTGAAGCCATCTTCTCGCGCTTTACATCATCACGTATCCAGGAACCGTATTCCGTCACTTCCTCCTGGTACTTATATAGATCGAGCTCGTCATTGTCTCCGAGATTATCCTCATAAGCTCTTTTCATGAGATAATCGTCGACATCAAGAGCCGATCTGACAACGGATGCGAAGTTCTCCGCTCCGTTATTCTTGATATATTCGTCGGGATCCTTGCCGTCTGGAACGGCGCAGATCTTGATCCTCGTATTCATGCCGCTCATCTTGTCGAGATATTTCATCATCATCCGGACGGCTCTGATGGCGGCTGCCTTGCCGGCTTTGTCGCTGTCGAAGAAGAATACGATCTCGTTGGAATATCTCGATGCCAGCCTCAGCTGACTGTCAGTAAAAGCAGTACCCAATGAAGCAACGGTATTCGTGAACCCTGCCTGGTGCATGGCGATAGTATCCATATAGCCTTCAACGATCATCAGGAATTTCTCGCGGCTCTTCTTGGCGAAGTTAAGAGCATACAGGTGATCCTGCTTCTTATACACCAGCGAATCAGGAGAGTTGACATATTTGGGCATATCATCCCCCATTGCCCTTCCGCCGAAAGCAACGATCTTGCCCATTACGTCAAATATCGGAAATACCAGTCTCCCCCTGAAAAGATCATAGAGCTTACCGTTGTTCTTCGACACGGTAAAAAGCCCGCATGACTTCATCTCTTCGTCGGTATAGCCTTTGCTGCGAAGATGCATATAGAGCTTGTCAAAGCCTTCAGGGGCATAACCCAGGCCGAATCCCGTCTGAGTCTTAAGAGAGAGTCCCCTTCGGGCGGCATATGACTTGGCGGCCTTTCCCTCAGGGCCGTTAAAGCATCCGTAATAGAATCTGGCGGCCTCGGTAAGGAGTGCGGTCACCCGTTCCTTCTTTTTCTTGAGATCCCCCTCGCCTCTATCATAACCCGTGTCGGGAATATCGACACCATACTGCTTTCCAAGAAATCTGATAGCCTCGGGATATGTAAGCCTTTCCATCTCCATTATGAACTTGATGGCATTTCCGGCTTTATTACATCCGAAGCATCTGTATATACCCTTACTTAAGGACACTGAAAATGAAGGTGTTTTCTCAGAATGAAACGGGCACAATCCGAACAGATTGTCCCCGGTCCTTTTCGTAAAAGAAACATACTTGCCGACGACCGACTCGATGTCTGCGCGGGCAAGTACTTCTTCGATAACATCTTCTGGAATAAGTGGCAAAGCTTACTCTTCCTTCTTCTTATCTTTCTTGGATTCCTTCTTGCTTTCTTTCTTGGCGTCAGGCTTGCCCTCTCTGGGGATAACAGTCTGGATGGCGCCTCTCTGGAACTTGATGGGCGTGTTGGCGACCGATGAGTAGATCGTTACATAATCGTCGTCATAGGAAGCCAGGACACCTACGATACCGCCGATCGTGATGATGGTATCCCCGATGGACATGTTCTTCATGGATTCCTTGAGTTCCTTATCACGTTTCCTCTGGGGTCTGATGACCATGATGTACATGAAGATCAGGAATACGCCGATCATACCAACGGTCATGAACAGCTGGGTGACGGGATTCTGTTCCGTGGCGGCTGCATCCCCCGTGGCAGATATTGCCATTAACAAATTAAACATTAATCTTTACCTCCGAATTTCTTACTTACTATATCATACATTGAATAATAACCGGGACCCTTGTCAGCCATAAAGATGGCAGCTGTCACGGCGCCCTTGCCGAAAACATCCCTGGTGGCGGCGCTGTGAGAGATAGAGACCGTCTCCTCGTCGCTTATGAACATGATCTCATGCTCACCGACGATATTACCGCCTCGGATCGAACTGAAACCGATCTCCTTCTTGCCTCTGGCCTTGTTCTCGGAATGTCTGTCATAGATATACTCGAGCTTGTCGGGAACAGACTCCTGTACTGCTTCCGCGATCGAATAAGCGGAACCCGAAGGGGCATCAACCTTTCTGTTATGGTGAGCCTCGACGATCTCGATATCAAAATCGGGATACATGGCCTTCGATGCCTGCTTAACGAGTTCGAACAGGACATTCATTCCGTAACTCATGTTGGCGGATTTAAAGACGGGGATGACCTTGGATGCGTCATCCAGAGCCTTCAGAGTCTCATCCGAAAGAGCCGTCGTACAGCAAACGAGAGCCTTATTGTTCTTCAAGGCAACATCGATGATGTGAGGAACGGCCGAAGCATTGGAGAAGTCGATGATAACATCGTAATCGACATCACAGTCCGCCGCGTCCTTAAATACGGGATATGTCCAGTAAGCGGGAGCCTCAGCGATATCGGAACCCGCTACGATCTCACACTCGTCATTCTTCTCGACCAAACCTGTTATAACTCTGCCCATTCTTCCCAGGCAGCCATGCATAAATATCCTGACCATTAAGAAAAGAACTCCTTTATAGCATTCGTATCATACTGTGAAAGGACCTCTGCCACATAATCGTGATCCTTTGCGTTCATCTCGCACAGAGGAAGCCTGCAGGGACCGACACCGGCGCCGAGCATATTCAGAGCTTCCTTTACGGGAATGGGATTGACTTCGCAGAACATCGCCTTAACCAGAGGGATGATATCGATCTGCATCTTACGGGCAGTGCTGATATCACCGTCAAGGTATGCATGGATCATCCTGCTCGTATACCCGGGAACGATATTGGCAACAACAGAGATAACGCCCTTACCGCCCAATGCCACGATCGGAACTGCCAGAGCATCCTCACCGGAATAGAATGTATATCTGTCTCCGCAGAGGTTCATTATCTCGGGAACCTGGGAGAAGTTACACTCCTTGATGGCAACGATATTCTCGGTAGGCATGAGCTTCTCAAGAACAGCCGGAGAGATATTGACGTTTGTCCTGGAAGGAACATTATAGAGAACGATCGGTACATCGACCGCATTAGCTACTGCATTGAAATGACGGATAAGACCCTCGGGAGTACACTTATTATAGTAAGGAGTAACTACGAGGAGTCCGTCAGCACCGCATGCGGCGGCTTCCTTCGAGAGGCGGATACCGTGAGCGGTATCATTCGAACCTGTTCCGGCTATAACAGGAACCCTGCCTGCTACTGCATCTACACAGCACTTTATCGTCGCGAGATGCTCGCTGTCGGGCATCGTGGACGCTTCACCGGTCGAACCGCAGATAACGATAGCGTCCGAACCGTTCTTTATATGGAATTCAACCAATTGCTCAAGCTTTGAAAAATCCACACCTGAATCATTAAACGGTGTTACGACTGCAACTGCTGAACCCTCGAAAATAGGCTGTGACATATGTTCTTCCTCCCTTTTATGAAGACTTTTTCGACTAAAATATTAGCAACAAAAATACGTCGCGTCAATTATGCACGAGCCGTGTACAATTGTACTTTACAGGTAGACTTTTAAAGGGTTTGACCGCTGTTTTACTGTAGGTTTCCCGTGTCGTGACCGTGCCGCCGGATCAGCTTACGGATATGTACCACTAAAACTCCGAAAACACCGATCTGTGTGGTACCGGTATGTGGTACATCAGGCATACAACAGGCAGAAAAACTGTCTGATAAAGTCACATCAGTCTCCAGGCCTTGGGATAGAGGTTCTTGACCGATCCGTCACCGGAGATCTTACCGAAGCCCAGAGGATACTCACCCGCGCATATGACGATATGCCCCTTTTTCTTAAGCTCCGCTTTCTCTTCGGGCGTAACACATATCGTCTCGCCCTTGAGATATCTCTCGAGCCTCTGATCAGACCTGGATATCTTAAGGAGCGAATCGGGTCTTATCTCACAGGCGTTAAGTGACAGCGCCAGAGAGTGCGAAGGGATAAAGATCCGTTCCGTCGTTGTGTTCTTGATCTCGCCCGGATAATCTCCGAGCTTGACGGCTTTGAACCCGTCGAAAGTCCTCTGATCTGCATGCATTATGTGGATACGGTTGCCGTGAAGGACAAACTCGCCCGTGAGTCCCTTATAGTCGAGAAGTATCTCCTTCATAAAGGATTCGTAGGCTTCGCGCGCCTTGCCGAACCCATAGTTGTCGGAACGTCTGGTCTTATAGTGCGGAAGTTTCTCCGGAACATAGGGATCAGATCCGCCCTGTTCCTTACGAAGATGAACGCAAAAATGTCCGTCGCCTCTTGCCAGATGAGGCCATATCCTCATGGATCCCGGTAACATCGAACCGGGGCCCGCATGCGAAACGCCTTCGATCTCGGGATGCGGTATCACCTTATATCCCTGATGCCTTTCGATAAACGAAAGTATCTGAGACTCATCCTCGCCGGGATCGAAAGTACAGGTTGAATAGACTATCTCGCCTCCGCCCTTAAGCATCATATGCGCGGCTTCCAGGATATCCTTCTGTATCGGGATACAGGATGACGGGCCGAACTTCTCCCATGAGGAGACGGCCTTGGGATCTCTTCTGAACATGCCTTCGCCCGAGCAAGGAACATCAAGGAGTATCTTGTCAAAGTAGCTGATAAGCTTAGAGGCAAGATGTTCCGGCGTCTCATTAAGGACTACGACATTGGTGAGTCCCATGCGCTCGACGTTACGAAGAAGGGCTCTGGAACGGGCCTCGTTTATCTCGTTGGCCACAAGAAGCCCTTCCCCCTTAAGATCTTCGCCGATCCTGCATGTCTTGCCTCCGGGAGCAGCGCAAAGATCCAGTATCTTCTCGCCCGGACGCGCTCCTATGACCTGTCCGGGAAGCATGGCAGAAGGCTCCTGCGGATAAAAAACGCCGGCATGATAATAGGGATCGTTACCGACAGGATCTGATCCTATATAAAATCCTGAATCACACCATGGGACCTTAATGGACCCTGAATCGAGATCCTTCAGGATGTCCCCGTAATGCTCGGGGAATACTTTATTACGGTTTATACGGACTCCCTTGGGGGATTCCAGGTCAAAGCTCTCCGTAAATCCTTCGGAAGGCAGGCCCAGAGAATCAAGGGTTGAACTGACCGTATCGAGAAATGTACCGGGAAGTCTCAATTGCCGCGCTCCTTCACCAACTCAGAGCTCCAGGAACTTGCAGCAGCTGTAAGCGATCTTCTTGATGACATCTGTATCAAAAGGAGACTTGATGCCCGCTGCCGAGATGAGGTTCAGGAAAGTATCCACGCCGCCTGCTTCGCAGAGTGAATTATACTTGGAAAGCGCGGAAGCGGGGTCCTCCAGAGACTCATCCCAGAGCTGCAGTGCGCAGATATGGGCAAGACAGTAATCGATATAGTAAAAAGGAGTCGTAAATATGTGATCCTTCTTCATCCAGGCACCGCCCATGGCATGGAACGGATGATCCTCATCATACTTTATAAAAGGCTGATACTTCTCCTCGAGAGCCTTCCAGGCAGCGTGACGCTCTTCCGGCTTCATATCCGGAGAATCATATACGATATGCTGGAACTCGTCGACCATACAGCCGTATGGCAGGAACAGGAGTGCCTGTGTCATGTGAAGCTGTCTGTACTGATCGGCCTTGTCACCGTAGAACATATCCATATAGGGATATGAAAGGAATTCCATGGATGTGGAATGGATCTCACAGGTCTCCAGAGTCGGAGACAGGCACTCGACAAAAGGAGATACCTCGGCACTCTTGATGGCAGCATAAGCGTGACCGCCCTCGTGTACGATAGTAGCGACATCATCCGCCGTGCCGTTTCCGTTCATGAAGATAAACGGGATGGCATAATCCTCGAGATACATGCAGTATCCGCCGGTCGCCTTGTTCGGACGCGACAGAAGATCGGTAAATCCATTCTCCGACAGGATATCGAAGAAAGAAGGATCGACTTCAAAGATCTTTTCGAAGAAATTACCTACGACTCTCTCGTATCCTTCGCCCGGAACTATCGGCACGGGATTGCCCTTCTTGAACAGGGCGGGCAGGTCGTAGAACATGAGCTCATCGACACCGAGCCTCTCTTTCTGAAGATTACGGATCTCGACTGTTATGGGAACGATATACTTCAAGATATCCTCACGGAACTTCGCGACGTCCTCCCTCGTATAATCGTATCTCTCCATCCTCTTGTAGCCGAGCTCGACAAAATTCTCATAACCGAGCTTCTGAGCTGCTTCGGTCCTGACCTTGACCATATCGTCATAGATCTTGTCAAATGTCTCGCGCTTGCCCGCATAATATGCGTCAAGAGCCTTATGGGCTTCCTTACGGACATTACGGTCAAGAGACTCCAGATGCGGCGCCAGAAGGCTCAGGTTCAGATTCTCACCGCCAAACTCTATAGAAGCCTCCGACTGTATCTGGCTGTAATCGTTCTCGAGTGATGACTCCTTGATGAGCTCGTCGATGATCTCCTTGGAGATCGTCTCCTTCTGATTGACGGCCTTTTTGAAGATCATGTCGCCGTACTTCTCCTTAAGGATATCGGCACAGGGACAGTTAAGAAGGCTCGACAGCATGGCGGCCGCCAGTTCGCTGGCATTGGCCGAGGCCTCGTCAAAGAACTCGAGCTCGTCTGTATAGAAATCATCCGATGTATCAAGATCGTGAAGGATATTACAGAGCGCATACTGTGTATCGAAGTCGCTCACGAGTTTCTCGTACTGCAGGATAACGCTGGTAGCCGTCTCCTCGTCCGTCGCTGTCATGAGTTTAAGACGAAGATCACGTACGCTCGAGGTGAATTCCTCCATATCGGGTCTTTTATATTTTATGTCCCTGAAATGATGCATGGACTCACATCCTTTCTACTTCTTCGATACCGAGAAGGTTAAGTCCCGACTTGATGACCGTGCAGACAGCCTCGCACAGAGCCAGTCTCGCCTTCTTAAGGTCTTCATTGTCGGCATTAAGGATACTGGAATTATTATAGAAACGGTTAAAGTTACGTGCCACGAGAGCGATCTGACGGGATATCATGAAAGGCTCATAGGAAGCGGCTGCCTTATGGACCGCATCGGGGAAATCGGCAAGAGCACGAAGCAGCGCATACTCCTCTTCACCCGTAAGAAGATCCGCAAGCGAAGGATCGGGCATAAGTCCGTTCTCGGATGCCTTACGGAGGATCGATCTCGTCCTGGCATATGTGTACATGAGATAAGGAGCCGAATCTCCTTCGAAGTCGAGCATCTCCTCCCATGAGAAGACTATATCCCTCTCACGGCCTGACTTGACATATGTATAGATAACAGCGCCGATACCGACCTTTTCGGCGATATCCCTCATCTCCTCATCGGACATGGAAGCGCCTCTGGTCTTCGCGTTCTCTGTTATGACCTCATATGTCTTTTTGACGCACTCATCGAGAAGGTCTTCGAGAAGGACGACATTGCCGTCTCTGGTCGAGAACTTCATATTCTTGAACTTGACGAGACCAAAGCCGACGTGGACGCAGTCATCGGCGAAGTCGAAGCCCGCCTTCTTCATTACGGAGAAGACCTGCTTGAAGTGAAGAGCCTGAGGCGAACCTACGACATAGATATTCTTGTCAAAGTGATAGTTCCTGTAACGGTAAAGGATAGCGGCGATATCCCTCGTGGCATAGATCGTAGTTCCGTCACTCTTGAGGATGATGCACGGCGGGATATTGTACTCGTCCAGAGGAACGACCTGAGCGCCTTCGCTCTCGACCAGAAGGTTCTTCTCCTTGAGCATATCGACGACCTCATCGGCCATCTTGGCATAGTAGGACTCACCGTTATAGTTATCGAACTCCATGCCCATACGCTTATAGAGCTTGTCGAAAACGACCAGGCTCATGTCGCGGAACTTCTCCCACAGAGCAACTTCCTCAGGATTACCCTCCTCGAGCTTTCTGAAGTTCTCTCTGGCACTGTCTGTCAGGCCCGGATCCTTCTTCTCTTCCTCATGGAACTTTACATATATCCTGAGAAGCTCGTCGATGGGAGCCTCATTGAGCTTCTCCTCATCGCCCCAGAGCCTGTATGCAGTGATGAGCTTACCGAACTGCGTGCCGTAATCGCCCAGGTGATTCATCCTGACAACGTCATAGCCGAGCATGGAATATATCTTGGCAAGCGAATTACCGATAATGGTCGTAAATGCATGGCCTACATGGAAAGGCTTGGCGATATTGGGGGAACTGTACTCGACAACGATCTTCTTGCCGGCTCCCTCGTTCGTGGCGGCATAATCCTGACCCTTGGAAAGGATATCACCTATAGTCTTTTTGGCGAAAGAGCCCTTCTCCACGAAGAAATTAAGATAAGGTCCGACATTCTCGGCTCTTACGCTGTCGATATTAAGTCTCTGATCGGCCTTGAGATCGGCTGCGATCACGGGCGGAGCCTTTCTCAGAGCTTTTGCAAGGATAAAACAGGGAAACGCATAATCTCCCATGTCAAGCTGCGGCGGTATCTCTATCTTTCCCTCTATCTCTTCCTTCGTAAGGCCGGTGATCTCGGCCAGTTTGGCGGCAATTTCGCTCTTATAATCCATCTTTTTCCTCCAATAAGAAGTAATATTATGCAAATTACATACATTTTTCTCACAAGATTATATCTCAATTTATAGTACAATTAAAAAGATTTTTGGTTTTGGGGTTTGTTATCTATGAATTACATCAGTCTGATCACGGGAACCGCACTTTCTTTTGTGCTTACTTTCCTGTGTATGAAGTTTCTCCCTCTGGGCAAAAAGCTCCTGGGACACGACCGCGGCCGCCTCTATGCCGCGGGATCCGAAGTCAATATAGGAAAGCCCACCGGCGTCGGCATCTACTTCATACTCGTATCAGTCGTATTATCTGTAGTCTGTACTTTCGGAGGATCCGTATTTCTCTTTCTGATGATACTCGAACTCCTGGCAATGCTCTTCGGTTTCCTGGATGACCGGTCCGAGAGTCCCTGGGGCGAGTATCTGAAAGGCGCGCTTGACTTTATCCTTGCAGGCATCGGTGCTGCAGCCGCCACACTCTTTTCCGATACCGATATCGTTATCGGACTTACGGGAACAGCAGTTCATATCCCCGTTGTTCTATACTTTTTCCTTACGGTTATCCTTATAGTCGTATCGGTAAATGCCACCAATGCAACCGACGGTGTTGACGGACTCTCGGGAACCCTCACGATAATAAGCATTACCGCTTTCATGATCGTGGCAGCGATCAACGGTACCCTCACATACCACGGAGTCGCACGAGGACTCATCCTGATCGCCGCGCTTATCGCCTATCTGATATTCAACTTCAACCCCAGCAAGGTCCTTATGGGAGACGCGGGCTCCAGAGCTCTCGGTTTCTTCATTGCGATCTATATCATCTATCTGAAGATACCTTTCGCTTATCTTATCGTCTGCCTGCCGTTCCTTATCGACGGCGGACTCTCGATCCTCAAGATCACGATCGGTAGGCTTACGAAGAAAAAGATCATTATCCTCAAGAACATCACGACCCCGATCCACGACCATCTTAAGAAGCGCAAAGGCTTCTCGGTCAAAAAGACCTGGGCCGTCATATGCCTTTCGGCCGTTATAATCGATACTGTTTATATAATCATTTGCGCCGTACTTCATTAAGCGGCGCATATTTTTCACGGGAGGATCGATATGGGACAGCTTAACGATCATCAGAGATCTTTCATCAAAGAGATGATAGCCATTAAGAGCGTGGGGGGAGCCCCCTGCCCGGGTGCGCCGTATGGTAAAGAGCCAAGAGCCGCACTGGATGCCTTCCTTTCCCGCGCTGCATCCGAGGGCTTTCTTACCGGCGTTCTTGACGACCGTGTCGGTTGGTGTGAGATCGGCTCAGGCTCAAAGATGATGGGGATCGTGTGTCACCTTGATGTCGTCCCCGAAGGCGAAGGCTGGGAAAAGCCTCCTTTCGAGGCAACATTTGAAAACGGCATGATCTACGGCCGCGGCATAGTCGACGATAAAGGTCCCGCCATCGTCTCCTTCCTGGCCATGAAAGAACTGAAGGACAGCGGCACCGACCTCGGAATGAGAGTCAGGCTTATCCTGGGTACCGACGAAGAACGCACATGTTCCTGTGTCGAGTATTACGACGGGAACGGGGAGATACCGGATATCTCTATAACGCCCGATGCGGAATTCCCCGTCATATATGCCGAAAAGGGCATCCTTCACGTAAAGATCAGTGATCCGCGCCCTGCTCCGTCTTCGTTTACCGCCAAAGGCGGCGACGCAGCCAACATGGTCCCTCCTTCCGCATCCGCAAAGATCGGCGGTCAGCTCATAAGCGTAAAGGGCAAGATGGCTCACGCCAGTAAGCCAGAACTCGGAATAAATGCCATAGAACTCCTGCCTTCTGCGCTGCCTTCGGAAATCAGTCTCCCTCTTATCAACTTTGTCGGAGCTTACGATCCTTCGTCCATCTGCAGTATCAAAGACGACTCGGGAAAACTCACCTCCAATATCGGGATACTAAGGATCAACTCCGAAGAACAGTATATGATAATCGATATCAGGTATCCGGTTACCGCTTCTGTTGGTGATATAGTCAGCCGGGTCTCTGAACAGGCTTCGGAGTACGGCCTTATAACGGAGATACAAAGCCACATGGCACCCGTTTATAAAGATAAAGACTCTGACGCGATAAGAGCACTTACAGAAGTCTGGAAAAAGCACATGAAGGACTTCGACGGATATAAGGATGAATACTCCGATCTCTATTCGGAGCCTCTCGCGATAGGCGGTGGGACGTACGCGCGCCATATGCGTAATACGATCGCTTTCGGGATACAGACGCCGTGGGCCGAGGACCAGTGCCACCAGGCCAACGAGCACATAAGCGAGAACGACTTCCTGAAGTGCCGCGACGTCATAAAGGACGCGATACTTAAGATCGCGGGGGCACTGCCGGACCCGAGTTAATAGTCTGTTACATGACTATCGCGCAAAACATCACAAAAACATGGTCATTTTTGTGATAAATTGCGAGAATCGCGCAAAATATCACAAAAAGATACCGATAATTGTGATAAATTGAGTGATAAACGATTTCAGATAAACCTTCGTACCGTCGTTACGGAACCTGCATATGTGGATGTGATTACGCCGCTTCTGGAGTTGGATGCGTGTACATAGGTACCGTTACCGATATATATACTGACATGATCCACGGCACCGTCACCGTTATAATCGTGGCAGAGGACATCGCCGCACTGCATGCTGTCCATCGATACGGGAGAACCCATAGTCGCTATCCCGGCAGCATCATGTGGAAGAGATATCCCGTAATAGTTCGCATAAACATAAGATACGAATCCGGAGCAGTCAAAGCCTTCGGGCGAAGCGCCGCCGTACCGGTAAGGGATCCCGTTAAACTGAAGACAATAGGAAGCAAAATCCGAGTAAGAGGCGGAAGGAGCCGAAGAAGTATCCACAGTTTCTTCAGATGCAGGAACGGGAGTCGGTGTAGCGGGCGGAGTCTCGGATGTAAGATCGCACTTTACATAATTACCAAGAGCCGTTTTATACCAGCCGTTTGAGGTTACGGCGATAACATCGATCATCTCGCCCGGCTGTAAGACCCTTACCATATCATATCCGGTACCGGGGCCTGTCCTGACATTAAGGACACATGTTGCGTAAACGATCTTGAAACAATCCTCTTCGGTATATGATTCATAAGTCTCCGAAGCAGAAGTCTCGACGGAGGTTTCTGCAGAAGTCTCTGGGACAGAAACAGTGGTTTCCGATGTTTCAGGAACGGAAGTCTCAGTTGTAACCTGAGCCCCGGTGATAACAGGAGTCGGCGTGGCAGAAGGAGCGGTTTCCGTAATTTCTCCAGTTTCCTCGAGAATGGTTTCCTCCTCGCTTTCTGTCTCTTCTTCAGGTAACGCTTCCTCGATATCATCGGTAATAAGAGACGAGAGAAGGAATCCTTCAGTACCGTCCTCGCTTCTTACCCTGGACCAGTCGCTGCCGTATGAGATACGTAGAAAAGCAGTGCCCCTCCCGTAGCACTCGATGACATCGGCTTCTGTATTGGGTTCAGCACGCAGATTAGCCATCTCCACCTTAACAAATACATCCGTGCCGTCATACGTAAAGAGTGATTCATCGATAGGTTCTTCATCTGAAGAGACCTCAATGGTATAAGTATTGCTGTCGATAAGATCCGAAAAGGGATCAGTGTAAGACACTTCAAGGATATCGGTAACGACAACGGCCTGCTCAAACGGGACATCAACGTCATCTGATACCCCACCGGTATCGATAAGGACAGGATGCAGATCGGCTGCCATAAAAGTATTCTCGCGGCACTGTAAAGACACCTTATCAGCTGCACCGACATCAAAACAGTCGAACATCGGTACAACAACGGATGCGCTGAGAAGCGCAACAAAGATCTTTACGACGATCCTTTTTCCCATATACTTACCTCCACCCACGATTATAATTTAAAATCGTTATAAAATGTGGCAAAAGCACGGGAATACGGGCATTTGTAAGGTAACCGTAACACTACGGGAGGATTATCGGCGAAATGAACTCATTACATCCTGTTCTCTACGATATAAGCGGCCTCGAGATCGGCGCAATGGATGGCGGCAACGGAAGGATACTTCGCAGCTGCTTTGGAGAAGCCGTCCGAATAGCTGTCGCTCTCTCTTCCCATGTGGAAACGTACCATGGCGTATTCCTCGGGAGACAGGAGCATAAACGTCTGGATAAGATAGCATGATTTATCGCCGTGGCCTATCGGGAGCTTCTCGTTGACTCCCCACTCCTCCACTTCATGCCAGACACCGTCTATCTTTCTGTTGCGGGTCTCCTTTACATAGAAGTTGGCTTTGCAGATGTCGTGAAGAAGAGCAGTGATGGCGACGGTCTCGGGCTTGATATCGATGAGTCCCGCCTCGACCTTTGCTTTCAGGAGCTCGTAGACATTGATCGAATGCTGGGCCAGACCGCCTTCGCAGTGAAGATGATACTTAGTGGATGCCGGAGCGGTATAAAAATCGGTATTGTCGAGCCACGAAAGTAATCTCTCCATCCCGTTCCTTCCGGTCTCCGAAAGAGTCTTTCTGATAAAATCCCGGTTCTGCGCGATCTTTGCCTCGTCAAGGATAAAGTCTTCCATATGTCAAAGCCTCCAAATCTCAGTGGTCGAAAAGCGACCAGGGACTCTTCGTCCCCAAAGGGAGCGTAAACTCCATGTATTCCCCTCTCGTAGGGTGATTAAATCCTATCACATAAGACTGCAAACATAAATCCCCGCGTATCTTTGTACCACCGTATTTTGTATCCCCGACTATCGGGCATCCAGCATTACTTAACTGTACGCGTATCTGGTGGGATCTGCCGGTCAGAAGATTTATATCCACAAGGCTCATGCCTTGTTTACTGTCTGTCACGCGGTATTCAAGGACGGACTTCCTGGCGCCCGGTGTCCCTTCTTTTACTACTCTGACGGTATTCGATCCCGGATCTTTAAGAAGCGTATCGGTAAGCGTTCCTTCGGGGATCTTAAAGGTTCCCGTTACCACCGCCCTGTATTTCTTGGTAAGATCATGTTCCCTGATCTGCGAAGAGATCCTGGATGCGGCCTTACTGGTCCTGGCGAATACCATCAGGCCTTCTACAGGTCTGTCGAGACGGTGCACGAGACCGAGAAAGACATTACCCGGCTTATTATATTTCTCCGCAATGTACTGTTTAAGGAGAGTCAGCATATCCGGATCCCCGGTGCTGTCGGCCTGAGACAGTATGCCTGCGGGTTTTACCGCAACGATAACATGATTGTCTTCGTAGATTATCTCTGGATACTTATCCATATGACTCCCGAAAGCTTACCGCAAAGGCGTCCATCTTGCTGTCTGACCGCATGGAAGAGCGATCTTCTTACCTTCAGCCGTAACGGCGGAACTGATCGGAAGTCCGAGCTCGTCAGATGTTACCTGCCCCTTTACGATCCTGTTAAGAGTGATGTCCAGCACATTTCCCACTGCCGTAGGTCCGAGCTCGGTGGCATATGAACTGACGACGAAGAACAGCGGATCGTCGCTTAGAAGGAGCGAACATCTCTCGGTGAATTCGCAAAGGGATCTCTCTATCTCCCAGAGTTCGCCTGTAGGACCTCTGCCGTATTTGGGCGGATCCATGATGATACCGTCGTATCTTCTGCCGCGGCGTATCTCGCGCTCCACAAAACGGCGGCAATCCTCGGCTATGAACCTGACATACTTATCTGCAAGGCCGCTCGCGGAGAGATTCTCCTTGGCACGGTTGATCATGCCCTTGGAGGCATCCACATGAACGACTTCAGCCGCTCCGTGAGCCGCACAGGCTACCGTGGCGCCGCCCGTATAAGCAAACAGGTTCAGTACCTTAATATCCTTACGTCCCGATGAAACAGCATCTTCAAGGAGCCTGCCGCAAAAATCCCAGTTGGCGGCCTGCTCGGGAAAAAGCCCCGTATGCTTAAAAGCCGTGGGCTCGATTATGAATCTCAGCTCTTTTCCGAGAGAATCATATGAGATCTGCCAGGATGAAGGTACGGACTTCAGATCGCTCCATGAACCTCCGCCCGTCGAAGACCTGACATAGGTGGCATTAGGCTTGGGAAGATCGTCATAAGACACGTTCTTACCATCGGCGAATAATGGCCATACAGCCTGGGGATCAGGTCTACGTAGGAGGATATCCCCCCAGCGCTCATATTTCTCGGAATAACCGGCATACATGACTTCAAAGTCATGCCATTTATCTGCCAGGAACACTTCTGATCAGTCCTCCGCGTCAGTTGACCCTGAATGAATCGGACTCGGTAACGATCGCTCCGTCATAGAGCAGACGTACCGTATAATCACCGCGCTCAAAGCCGCTTCCACCGGTGATGATGTCACTGTCAAAGTCACAGGTGGCAACAACGTCACCGTCAAGGCTGACATTCTGCTCATATACGACTTCATCATTGAGGATGAGCTGAGCCTGGAAATCCATATACATGGGCTGATTAAAGTAGAATACGTTGATAAGAGCTACGGGAGCCGTCGCACTTCTATTCGTTACGGGATTGCCCGAGATGGGATCATACCAGTAGGTACCGACATATATGCTCTCGATATAGTACTCGTTGATAAAGAACGGCGTTCCGTCTTCGTCAAGGATACAGTTATCAAGATAAGGCTCATAGAGCACTGTCTTCATCTCGGAAAGATCCTCGAGCTGCCATCCGTCGTCTGTTCTGTTGAGTGTCACCTCAAAAGTTACGTCATCGGCGCGTAAGCTCTGAATGGCATCGCTGAATTCTGAATAGGTTCCAAGCTTGAGATCGATATCGCCTATCCTGACATCCTCGAGAGTGATCTCGAGTTCCGCCTTGGTCCTCTTGTCGTTCAGCTTGATGCTGTCGAGTACGGGAGTAGCACCCGTGAAAGCGCTCAGAGCAAGCTCCATCTGCTTGGGATGGAATTCGTCAAAGGTGATCTCCTCTGCGGAATAGTCAATGATCGCCTGTGTGGGATCGGATTCAAAATCCGCTGCAAACTGCTCGAAAAAAGTCTCTATCTTTCTCTCGGCCATCCTCTTTAAGAATTCCGAACAGCCCGTAAGCATCGGAAGACATGACCATATAAGAGCGACAGCCGTTATCTTCTTGATCATTCCTTGTCTTTTCAAGATTGCCTCACAAAGAAAATTGTTGTTAAGAAGCACCTTAACTTTTATATATTAAAGGAAAACACGCCAAGTATCAAGCAAAGGCTTAATATGAGTAGTTAACCACATAACATGTACTCGAATCGAGGACCGTTCCGTAGCCGTCAAGGAAAGTGATGGTGTAATATCCTTCCCTCATCGCACTGCCTGTCATGTCCGCTCCCTGTGAAGTACCGTAAACCGCGTTAAGCGTGGCATCTCCGGTATAGACCCTGGTCGCGTGTTCCTCGGTACCGTCGTCACTGAAGGTAACAACATAGAAAACGTCATCCCATCCTTCATCATGACCGATAGGAGTCAGATCGAGCTCGATCGATGTGGCATTGCTGTAATAGGCATATGCTTCATATCTCTCTGAATTCTGCCATTCGAGGGACCTGATCTTACCCTGAAGAGGCGAGATAAACTCGAATTCCTCGCCGAGGAAAGAGAAGACGGCATCATATACCTCGTTGAAGTTCGTGACTTTCCATTCGCCTCCACTATATTCGAACTCCATCGTAACTTCCACTTCGTCTATATCGTCGGAAGCGGCCAGAGCGGCCGTAAATGTGACGGGATCGCTCATATTATCCCTGTGTCTCCTGACTTCCTTATAATCCTTGAATTCGAAGATGAATGTGGCTTCTCCCGATTTCTTATTGGAAGACAGCTCCACGGACCCGTCCTCGATATGATATCTCATCGTGGCGCAGATAGAATCATATGCGGAAGCAGTACCTGGCATATACGGTCCGTTCTCGGAGAAATTAAGATCGTTTCTAAGCTCGGCCTTCCGGGCATCGGCTTCATCGAGGTCGAGGTCAAGTATCTCCTCGGCATCGTGCCTCTTGAGCGCCCTGCAGAGAAGGATACCCGCATCGGTCATCTCATAATCCGTCTTATCAAAGAGCATGCACCCGCTCATACCTATAAGAGCGGACCCGCAAACAAGTGCGGCTATTACCTTTTTGAACCTGTCTTTTAAATCTGATCTCATTCTTCCCAACCTCCCGCGACACGGAGTCGCCAATACATTATATATTTTTCGCGCAAAAAAGACCACCGCCCGTAAAGAGCGGTGGTTCGGATCTGTTAAGTAAGATCAGAAAAGATCTGATCAGGCGTTACCTACGAGGCAGAAAGACTCAACCTGAAGGGTTCCGTTGTTGTAGAGCTCTACAAGGTACAGACCGTCAGCGATATTGCCGGAGTATGTGCAGTCATAGTAGTAGTTCGTGCCTCCGTCTGTTCTCGCGTACTCTGTTGTTCCGATCGTGTTACGGTAAACTTCCTGAGCTCCGTCAAGAGTATTGGGATCGGGGATGAGATAGTAAACATACTCTACATCACCGAGAGAAGCGTCCTGAGCCTGAACAGCGATCTGGATAGCGCCGACGCCGGAAGAATATCTTGCTGTCTCATTGGCTGTATCGCCGGAAGCAAGAACGTTCCACCATGAAGGTGCACCTGTGTTGTCATAGAAAGGATCACCGGAAGATGTCTCGTAGAATACTTCACCGACATAACCAAGGTAGTTGTCGGTGTCTCCTCCGCCGCCCTGACCGGGAGTAGCGCCGCCCTCAGCGTTTGTAACTGTAGCAACGTCACCGCCGAGAGGAGTACCGTCGAGCATGAAGAACTCGATGTCGTAAGAACCTGCAGCAAGGTTACCGCTGGCTGTTACGGGAGCTCCGTCGTAAGATGCGTAGTAGTAACCCTCACGGAGACCGTCAGCAGATCTGTAAACCTGCTGGCCGTTATAGGATACTGTGTAGTAAACATCGGAAGATGTAAGGTTGGTAGCACCGAGGTTGATGTCAAGGTCGATCCTTGTTGTCTCGTCGTATGTACCGTTACCGTCATCGGAGAACCACCATGTGAATGTTACGTTATCAGCATTGTCTGCAACAAGTACTGTAGCTGTTCCTCTGGCGAGCTCGTTACCGAGACCATCGTAGAAGATGATGTCGTATGTACCTTCCTCAAGGTAGTTGCCGGAAGGATCTGTGGGAGCACCATCATCGGAAGCGTGATAGTAACCTTCGCGGAGACCATCCTCGGATACGAAGATAACCTGACCGTTGTGCTCTACTTCGTAGTGGATCGTGGAGTAATCAGCGCCGTAATCGAAGTTGATGTCAAGGTCAAGAGTAGTAGCGTTGGTGTACTGACCCTCGATGTCTGCATCAAAGTCATCGAAGAACCATGTTGTACCTGTTACGAGGTCAACCAACGGGGGAACGAAAGAGATATCCGCATCTACGAAAGCGTAGATCTTACCGAATACCTTGTCATAATTGGAAACGAGCCACTCGTCATCTACGAGCTCGAACTCGAGAGTAACGGAGATCTCATTTGTGTCTGCGTCAGCGATGGCAGCGGTGAAAGCATCAACACTGGACATAGCGTCATCATCAGCGAGAACAGCCTCATAATCGGCGATCGTGAAAGTAACGTCTACGGAACCCTCACCCTTCTTGGTGGAACCATCAACGGACTCTTCGTCGATCTCATAGCTCATCGTATCGGCAATAGCCTGAAGGGCTGTAGCCTGATCAGCGTCATAAAGCTCACCGGCTGAGAATGTAAGCTTAGCTGTCCACTCGTCAGCAGCATCTTCGATATCATCGTTAGTTGCTTTGATGATCTTGGATATAGCGGGCTTACAAAGATTGTCAGCATACGCATCCGCTGCCTCAAGGATCTGCTCTTTTGCCTTATCGAAAAGAGAGCAGGAAGCCATAGACAGGATCATGGCGGAAGCAACAGTAACAGATATCACTGTTCTAATTGTCTTCTTCATTTTTTTACCTCCCTGTTAGCCATGTAGGCACAGTTTTAATTGAATAAAATTATACACTTCTTAAAAAAATAATACAACATAAGTGAATTGTTGCTGTTTAGATAAAAATTTTTGCACGATAAAATGTTATTATGATATATAATACTATAGAGATTAAGGCAAACAGGAGAAAAGAAATGTCTCAGACACCTCATATTCTTATATGCGATGATGATCCGATCGTGCATGAATCCCTAGGGATCTATCTGGACAGTGAACATTTCAGTCATTCGGATGCTTATGACGGCGCCGAATCATTGGCAAAGGTAACGGAAGACAAGCCGGACCTTATCCTGTTGGACGTCATGATGCCCGAACTGTCGGGACTTGACGTATGCAGAGAAGTCAGAAAGACTCTTTCCATTCCGATAATCATCCTTACAGCCAAGGGCGAAGAGATAGACCGTGTACTCGGACTCGAGCTCGGTGCCGATGACTATATCGTCAAGCCTTTCTCCCCCAGAGAGGTCATCGCCAGGATCAAGGCTGTGCTTCGCAGGACCGAGCAGACCACGGAGATCTCCTCCATCCTGCGTTTTGACGGTCTCGAGATCAATCTGGACAATTATACCGTAAAGGTAAATGAAGATTATATATCATGTACTCCCAAGGAAGTCGAGATCCTGCATCTTCTGGCCTCCCATCCCGGACAGGTCATGGGCAGGGATCAGATCCTGGGTATCGTCTGGGGCTACGATTATTCTGGCGACCCCAGAACTGTCGATACGCATATCAAGAGGATCCGTCACAAGGTGACTTTCGAAGGCGCCCGCTGGAGTATACAGACAGTATACGGTGTAGGTTATAAGTTCGAGGTAACCTGATGTTTAAAGGAAGTACTTTGATGAGGCGGACCATCGAGCTCGTCTTCGGTGCACTCATCGCCTCGACTTTCTTTTCGACCTTGGCCTTCATGATCGCCGGTAAGAACACCGCTTTCAACTATAACGTCAATTCTGCATACGACCAGGCTCTTGCTATGGCCAATATGATCAATAACGAAGCCGGCAGAAGAGACGAGCTCCCGTCATCCCTTTTCGGGGAATCAGCCGTTACGGGCAGGGCTTTCTTTGTCCTGGACCGGAGGGGAAATGTCCTTTATCCCCTTGATTATTCCGAAAAGGTCGAAGGTTATCAGCCTGAGACAGTCGAATGTCTGGAATATGCCAGAGCAAATATGCTCTACCAGACAGACGATACTCCCTCGGCTCTCGAGATACTGGACAAGTCCTTTTTCTCTGAGAAAGAGCTGATAATACAGTGTACCGTACTTATCCACGGCACCGAATGCTATCTGGTATCCGTATCGAGAGTCAATGAGAATTCAGAGATAATAAACCAGTATGTAAACGTCCTTCTGCTCTCCACCCTGGCCGCCGCATTTACCATGCTCCTTCCCGTTTTCATCATGGTAAGACATATCGTCGAGCCCATACAGAGCGTAAACGAAGTCGCGAGAGCCTACGGAAAAGGGAATTATATGGTCAGAGCAGACGAGAGCGCCAAGGGCGAGGTCGGAGAGCTCGCACAGTCTTTCAACCTCATGGCTGACCGACTGTCCAAATCCATCGACGAACTGACGATCGAACGTAACAGGCTCGAAGATATCTTTAATGTTATAACCGAAGGTATCGTAGTATTTAACGAGAGCGGTAATGTCACGATCACGAACAACACCATGAATGAGCTCTTCTCAAAGGTCCAGAAGAAGAATCTCTTTACGGAGAGGCTTCAGCTCATTCCTTTCGACGAGGTCTGGGACGATGTCGATTCGTGTCTTGCCACGGGAGAGAAGAAAGAGCGTATGGTCGAAGGTCCCGATTATTCATTCCAGGTGGATATAATCCCCAAGTTCGACATGAACGATCCCGATCACTGTATCGGCGCTACGGGTTTCTTCCGAGACGTAACTGACGAACAGAAACTCGAAAAGACCCGCCGTGACTACGTTGCGAACATCTCCCACGAGCTCCGTACTCCTCTTCAGACTCTTCGGGGACTTATCGAGCCTCTTGCCGACGGCATGGTCAAGAACGAGGAAGACAAGCTCCGTTACTATAACATCATCCTTAACGAGACACTTAGATTGTCGCGTCTGATCGATGATATGCTCGAACTGTCGAAGCTCCAGTCCAGGACACTTGCTTTCAAGATGTTCCCGTTTGATCTTAATTCGCTTCTTTCCGATCTTACGACCAAGTTTATGCCGGTCATGCGTGAAGCCGGGATCAACTTCAGAGTCTCTTTTAACACCGGACGTCTCCCCACGGTTATGGGTAACCCCGACAGGATCGAGCAGATCCTCGTCATCCTTCTTGATAATGCCAAGAAATACACGCCTGAGAACGGCTCTATCACTCTGAGCACCGAATATAACGAGATCGACAAGAAGGTATATGTCTCCGTCATCGATACAGGACAAGGCATCCACGAATACGATATCAATCACATTTTCGACAGATTCTTCAAAGCGGACCGCGCCAGAGGCAAGAAAGGCACGGGTCTGGGTCTCGCCATCGCCAAGGAGCTCCTCACCTATATGGGTGAAACGATCACTGTCGAGAGCGAATACGGCAAAGGTGCAACCTTCACGTTCACGTTAAAGAAAGCAGTCAACAACAATGACTGGTACTGATTCAGGCATAAGGATCAACAAATACATAGCTTCTTCGGGGCTTTGCAGCCGCCGTGAAGCTGATGTGCTGATAGAGGAAGGCCGGGTAACTGTTGACGGTGTTACCGCCGTCTCAGGAACAAAGGTCCTTCCCTCTTCTCTCGTTGAAGTTGACGGCAAACCGGTAACCCCCAAGGAAGAACTGATCTATATCGCATATAATAAGCCTCTCGGCATAACATGCACCACGGACAGATCAGATCCCGATAACATAATCGATGCCATCGGGCTTTCCGACCGCATCTTTCCAATAGGGCGTCTGGACAAGAATTCATCGGGACTGATACTGCTGACTAACGACGGCGACATAGTAAACACATTGCTCCGCGCCGAAAACAATCACGAGAAAGAGTATGAGGTGCGTCTGATCCAGACCATAAGGGATCCCGGATCATTTAAGTCTTCAATGGAGAACGGACTGCCGATACTCGGACAGATCACTCTGCCCTGCGAAGTCGAAGTCACCGGACCTCACACCTTCCGGATAATCCTGCATCAGGGCCTCAACCGCCAGATAAGACGTATGTGCGATCATCTGGGGTATAAAGTCTCTAAGCTGCGCCGTATCAGATTCATGAATATCGAACTCGGCGAACTTCAAAGCGGTACTTACAGAAAACTCACCTCTGCTGAGATCAGAGGGCTCAAAGGACAATAAAACATCCGCCTTTGGTACTGTACTCAGTAGTGTAATCTGTTGTTTCAAAGGCATTTTACAGTACAAATACCCGAATGTACTGCGCTCGGTACTGCAAAAAATAGTTTCATCGGTGGTTTACAGTACGCGCCGACTATTACAGAAATTAGCCCAGACATGAACCCAATAATCTCAGTTCAGGAACGAAATTGGGTTATTATGGCGAAAATAACCCAGACTTGAACCCAGATTTTTCATTTCAGAGCAATATTTGGGTTACAAGCGCGGCCCCTGCATCTTTCCGATAAACAGATCTTTCACGGATCTGAGAGAACAAAGTCTGATCCGGGGGAAAACGTGAAGAGCTTATTTTCTCATGAGCCTTATCTCGAAAGTATCCCTGTAAAGAACGTTTTTCTTAAGAGGCTGGTTTGACGAATTGGTCGCGGTACGCTCGATCTCCTTGGTGCAGAAATCGAGGAAGAGCTCGCAGAAATCATTAGTCATGAGCTGTTCTTCGTGAAGATACTCGTTCATCTGCTCGGGAGTAAACGGCAGTACGGTGAAGTCGAACCTCTTGCCGCCGGATCTTACTACCCTCATGATACCTGTTCCGGAAGAAAGCTGCATAGCGGCCGTATCGGCGTGAGAACTGTTCTCCGAAGGTCTGGCATAAGGATGGTAGATCTTATCGACGCCTGCGGCAAAGTCACCGAATCTGGTGGCATTCTTACGGTCGTAATAGGACTCACCGGGGCCTCTTCCGTACCAGCGGCAAAGAACATCCTCACGGTCAACAGGCACTCTGATACCGAATCTGACAAGATCATATCTCGGCGTAAATGCCAGAGTTACACGAAGAACGTCGGATGAAGGTATCTCATATGCTACCAGGATCTCACCCTTAACGGCAAATGACTTATATCTCGAAACGATACTGAACACATCGTCTACGATACTGTAGCTGCATCCCGCAAAACTGATGGAATTCTGAATCTCCTCATAATCGCTCTCCTTGGAGAAGATGGTCTTACTGAGGATAAAGCTCTTGTCTGTTCTGTCGATATTGGAAGGACAACGGTAGAAACTGGGAGCAAAGCCTCCTTTGAGGAACTGCTTCTCTCCTACCCTGATGCCGCAAATGGCACCGTTTCTGCGGTTGAACGTAAACGAATATTCATCATTACCGACATCTATCGTATCAGGACCCGACATGACCTTATATTCGGTCACAAGCCCTGTAACATCTTCTTCTTTCGTCGGAGCATTGGCGATGGCATCGATAGTCTCGAGCGCTCTCCTTGCAGCCTCGGGATCGGGCATCCTGCTGATAAGATCCTCGTCATCCTCATCGCCTTCAGCCGAAAGAGTACCGGCAGTCTCTGAAGGAAGAGCTGCGGGCTTCGCATTAGGAGCAGGAACGGAAACCGGTTCATCCATATCGGGAGCAGGCAGAGATTTTCCGGAATTGCTCGCGGAACTGGTGCTTCCGAGCTTCATAGAACCGTCATCCTCATAATCGGGCATTACGGGATTACCGCATGTGGGAGCGATAACATCCTGATAGAAGGCCATCTCGAAGCCTTCATTAGCGTAATATGTATCTTTCGCGAGCTTAAGAGATATATCGAAAACTACCTCATGAGAGAGGGCATTCATATAGATCTCGATCAGTTCGGGCTTACCGTTGGCCCAGCCGTTCTCAGCGAACCTTCCCATATCGACGGGAAACTTCAGCGCACGCGTACCGTAAGGCTCGATCTCGGGGATGCTGCCCTTGCCGCTGACTACGGAAGTTCCGCCGACCAATATCCTCCACTCGAGAGTCAGTTCGGGCGTATAAGCGAAAGGATGTATGTTACGGATAGTAAGCGATGTCGGATCGGAAGGTGACGAGAAGATGTTCACCATACGGCACTGCTGCCTGATATCCTGATAGATGGGATGCGGGTGCCTGTCTGCGTCTACTATGCCCTGACCGATGCTGCTGTTCATCTTGGCCTTGCCGCCGACCAGATCCGCGTGGTGGATCCACTTGTAATCCGCATCATCATCAGAGAAACGCATCCTTCCGGGGATAGACTCGAACAGATTCCTGCCGGTCTTGTTCTTGGCAAATACCGACTTACGGTCCAGGCAAAGATCCTCCCATGGACCGAATACGGCACCCGACTCAGACGGGAAAGCCGGTATATCGGAGACCTTGCCTTCGGTATCGGCACCGCAATACCAGGGTCTCGTACCGTCGATCTCGTTAAGGGCCTTCTTCTCTTTCAGGCAGACTGCGGCATCGAAGCCGTAGTTGGCGAATCCCCAGAGAACGATACACGGGTGATTCATGGCCGACTCGATATAATCTCTCATGAGACGGCGGTCAGCAGTCGCCACGACATAGAGACCATACTGGTCACACAGGTTCAGGAAATCATCGGACAGAGGGAATCCTCTTCCGATAACACCGTTGATACCTGCTCTTTTCATGAGGATGACATCCTGTCTCATAAGATCCAGAGGAACAGCAATACCGCCCTTGGGATCGAACTCATAATACCTGACGAGGTTCAGGGTAACGGGCTTATCGTTGATATGGAACTTGCCCATCATTATCTGTGTGGAACGGAAACCGAAACGCTTCTTCTTCGCGCAAACGACGCGTCCTTCGGAATCCAGGAGTTCAAATACAAGATCATACTGAACGGGTGTGGCATCAGACCACTGTGCAACGTTAAATGCAAGGAACTCGGCCTTGTCCGTAACGGTCTCGCCGCCGTTTATGGTACCACCGGCTTCCAGCTGCATATTGATCTTCGCGAAAGGGAGCTTATAAGGATCGTAGCTTCCGCGTGCCTCAAGAAGGGAAACCTTGACACTATACCCCATAGTCATGCTCGTATGGTTTCTTACCTTGAAATCTACATTGACCTGATAGTCACCGTGGCTTATCTTCGTGACAGCCTTGTTCTCGGCGGCCTCGGAAGCCGTCAGAGTCGTAACATAAGCAGCGGGAACGTCCGCGAGCTTGATATGGAGATTCGATATCTCGAGAAGCGACTCCGCCACGATACAGATATCCCTTATGATACCCGAGAAACCGTAATTACAGTCTTCCTTGATTATCTTGCCGTTACGGTCCCTGTCATAGCGGTTAACGATTATCGTCAGCTGGTTGATACCGGGCTTGGCAGACTCTGACAGAAGGACACGTTTTCTGGTATAGACACTGTGAGACTCAGCCTGAAGCTGACCGTTAAGATAGACCTCGAAACTTCCGCATATCCCCGAGAACTCCAGATACAGAGCCCTGTCGATATCTTCGGGCGAGAAAACAACAGATGTCCTGTAGATACCCTTTTCGTCGGTCTCCTCATTAGTGGATCTCAGTATATATTTGTCGCTCACCGACTCCTCGCCTCTCTTGGCGATACGGTCAAGTTCCCACGGATAATCATACAAGAGGTTCTGAGGCATACCGTAACCTTCGGTCTGCCAGGTTGAAGGAACGTTGATCAGATCCCAATCGGAATCGTCGAAAGAGATAGACTCGAAGCCGAACGGCACCTGGCCGTCATTCTCGGCATGAAAGAACTTCCACGTAGTGATCTCCCTGCAATAAGGAGACTTTATCTTTCCGAACTCGGGAAGCTCCCGTTCAGAAAAAATGTATTCAAATGATTCAGACGGCAAAAAGCCGTCATTACCGTAACTGAGCGCCATAAATGATCCTCTTGCAAGAACTTCTTTACAATATTACCTGTTATTGTAACAAACTTCTCGGCAGAATTGGTGTCATGCAGGTTACATGTTGATAAAACAGAAGGTCAACTTAATAACCGGGTATGTACATGTATATGGAGCTGTTGACAATCGCTTTTTGACAAAAGCAACATTATTCGTAATTTTCGAGAGATCATGTTGCTCTTTGGAAGGGATG